>NZ_JAGJBY010000003.1 GCF_020010905.1 Streptomyces acidiscabies
CCGGGCTTGTTCCGAAGGCGTCGTTGGACGGTGACGAGCCGGGACACGCGGGCGGCGTGCTCGGGTGTTCCCGTCGGCCCTTGCAGAGCCGCCTGCATCTCGTCGGCCGCAACTTCCTCGACCCGCTTGTCGACGACGGTCTGGATGCCGTCGTCTCCGAGGTCGAGGACCAGGACGTTGTCGGAGAGCACCAGGTAGTCGAGTACGTCGCCGCGTTCGCGGATCATCACCACGGTCGAGGCGGGTACCGCTTCCTGGTCCAGGTCGCAGGAGTCGCGGTGCAGGTCATTGACCTCGGCGATTGCCGTACGAAGGGCTTCCTGGAGGGACACTTCGTCGTCGCCGATCAGATTGATCAAGGTGGTGCCGAGTTGTCGTACGAACCATGGGGTGCCGTGTACGCACCCCATGGGCAGGTCCTTCGGGGCGGACAGGCCGTCCAGCACGACCACTCCGGTGGGGCTCACGTGGACCGTGTCCTCGTTCGCGGCGCCCACACCCTGGGTCGATGCCATGGATACCTGCACGTCAGGCCCCTTCCGGGCGGTAGAACGGCGTGATGCGCTTGCTGGAGGTGATCTCCAGCGTGTCGGGGTCGAACGTGCTGGAGATCAGGGTCGAGAAGCGCTTCGCCTTCAGCTCTCGGTGCACGGTCGCCAGCTCGTTGTTGAGCCAGTGCACGACGCCACCCGAGCCGCGGGCGTGGATGCCAGCGATGTAGAGGAACGTGCCTTGACCATCGGGGCGCGGGAGCCGGCCGAAGTACGCGACGTCGCTGTTGCCGCCATGGTCCATCGGCGAGCGATAGACCTCACCGGTCTTCCGGTCGGTCAGGAACCAGCCGTCGTCGTCCTTGTCGAACCGCAGGTGAGGGTCACTTTCGAGGATCTGCTCGATCAGAGGCGACAGCCTGGGGCCGCAGATCACCACCAGGTTGTTGCGGTTGAGCCGCACATTGCCCCCGAGCGGGATGCGCTCGAACGTGATCTCCAGGCCGACGTCCTCGGCCAGCTCCCGCAGATGCTCGTAGGTCTGGAAGTCCTCCGTGGCGATCACCGGGCCCTGGACCCGCTTGTCGCGGCCGTCGTGCAGCTTGCCGTGCTCCAGCTTCTCGGCGAGCGCCACGATGACCTTGCCCGAGCCGAGGAACAGGCGCTCCGGCGGAGCTCCCTTGGCGAGCTGGCTCACCCGTCCCTTGCTGATGCCGAGTTCTGCGGCCAACTGGGTGCTGTTCAGCTCCCCGACCCGCAGGGTCTCGTTCATCGCCTCGTTGCGCACTGCCTGGATCTCATTGCCGTAGTCCTGCACGCGGGCGACGAGCCCGTGAGCGGCTTTGGCCCGCTGTAGAGGGTCGCCCAACTCCTTGAGCTGGGCCAATGCGACGTCGAACGCTGAGTGGAGCTGTTCCTGTAGCTCGGTCAGCGGAGCAGCGTCGGGCCGTTCCTTTTCCATCCGTGCCTCCCTTCGTGCCTCATGTTTACCCCACTAAACCGCAACTGTTCAAGGTGGTTGACTCGCAGCGTAGTCGCGTCCTATGGTTTCGATGCACGGTCGGTTTAGGGCGCTAAATCGGTCGGTCGCGTTGGCTATACATGCACTTCAAGCGCCAGATCCAGATGTCGGCCCCGGTGAACTCGTCGTACTCGCGGCGGGGTGATGGGTGGCCGGTCGTTGTTTGAGAACTCAACAGTGGACTGAATTTCGGGCCGCGGCGCCCCTGCCGTCATTACGACGAGACGACCCTCTCACCAGCGCTTTTCGGGTTGGCGAGGTCTTGAGCGGGGGGCTGGCCGCACGGCAGCCCGAGAGCGGATCTGAGCAGGACCCCAGGGGTGGGGTCGGGGCTGGCGTCGAGCCAGCGTGTGCAACTCCCCATCCGCTCGCCGCGCCGCACAGACGGCGCGACCCCCGGCACGGCGTTGGAGCGCCATGTGTGCCGGGGGTCTGCACGGACCAAACCCGATCTCACAGGGAGCTGATCCGCATGACCATCATCGCAACCACCGCCGCCCCCCTGCGCACCAAGGCCGTGTCCGATGGCGTGGAGGACGTGGTCGCGGAAGCGTGGCATGTCTACAGCGAGGTCCAGAGCCTGGCCCGCATCGGCGTCGAGGTGGCCGTGACCGTGTCCCGGCAGGGGCGCATCACCGTCGACCTCACCGTCGCCAAGGAGTCCGCCGGCCTTCTGCCCGTCCTGGTCAAGGAGCTGGAGAACAGCGCGCTCACCCGGACGCCGGGCGGGTTCGCGGTCGCCGGGACGATCTGCCAGGGCAACGTCAGCCTGCAGATCACGGTCGACTGGGCCTCCATCACCGTGGCCGAGGTCGAGGCGCTGATCGCCGCCGTCGACGTCGACCTCGACGAGCTCGGCACGGGCGACGAGTACACGGAGCGGGTCGCATGAGCCCGCAGGACAAGGCCAAGAAGGAAGCCACCCCGGCCGCCGACGACGCGTGCGTCCTGTGCGGCTGGTGGACCTGCCGCTGCGGGCAGAACGCGAACGGGGGCCGCTGATGAAGCTGCGCTTCCCGGTCCGCGTCGTCCGTACCCGCGAGCTCGACGAGCTGCGCGAGCAGGCCGACCGCACCCTCGCCGCGACCGTGCACTGCGCGGCCGCGTTGTTCGCCCTCCAGACCGTCCACGGCGACCGCGCCCAGACGCTCCGCCACCTCGACCTGGTCGTCGACGACCTCCAGGTCCACATCCTGCGCCGCGCCCGCGCCGCGCAACTCCTGCAGGAGATCGACCCGACCGGCCTGCCGGAGGCGGCGGCCGCCCAGATCCTCACCGCACGCGAGGCCCTGATCCGGGGCGGAGAAGAGGTCACCGCATGAGCACCGAGCTGGTCAGCAGGCCCGTGATGGCCGTCGAGCAGTTCCGCCAGGAGCACGGCGACGTCGACTCCTGGTCGTCGGTGGACTGGGAGGTCCACCAGAACCTCATGGAGATCGCGGTGGCCCACGGGCCGATCGGCGGTCTCCGGGCGACGGCCGGTCGCCGGGCGGTGGCGGTGGTCGTCTTCGGCTACGCCTTCGTCCTGTACGCGGTCACCGAGCTGACGTCCGCGATCCGCGGACCCCAGCCGACGAGGCTCGTCTTCCACCTGGCTCGCGTGGGCAGGGGGCCCGGGTGCCGGGCGGACGACCGCCTTCGCTACAGCGGCGACCTGCGGTTCCGCCAGCAGATCATCCGGCTCGCAGTCCGTGGCACCGGAGCCGTCGACCGCATGTCCGCCCGCCTCAACCGGGGCTGATCAACGGACCGCACACCAAGGTGGCCGCCGGGAGGCGGCCACCCCGTACGAAAGGAGAGCTGGCGTGGCGGCCCGTACCGGCACCCGCAGCACCCGGAAGAAGACGGCGGCCGCGAAGCCGCCGCCGAAGACGACGACACCCCCGCCGCAGCGCCGACCGTCCGCGCCGGCACCCGTGCCGCCGAGCCCGGAGGTGCGGGAGGAGGCGGAGACCCGGCTCGCGGACATGCGGGACCGGGCGGCCGACCTGATGGACCGGGCGGCCGACACCCTCGACCTCGCCCGCCAGCAGGCCGCCGACGAATCGGCCCGGCTGGTCGCCGCGGCCGAGGAGAGCGCCCGCACCATCCGCCGGTCGGCGGCCAACGACGCCAGGCAGGTCCTGGTCGAGGCCGCCGAGGAGGCCGGAGAGCGGCTGCGCCGGGCCAGGTCCGGAGCGGACACCGTCCGCGCCGAGGCCGACCAGGACGCCGCCGACCTCCTCACCTCCGCCCGGACCGAAGCCGAGCACGCGGCCGCCGAGACCACGGCGGCCGCGGAACGGGCGGCCAAGGAGATCACGGCGGCCGCCGAAGAGTCGGCCCGCCTGCTGCTCGCCGAGGCAGAGCAGCAGGCGGTCGAGCTCGCGGCGCTCCGCCGGGCCTCCGCCGAGGCCGCGTACCGCACCGCCCTGGCGGACGCGGCGCGCATCCTCGGTGAGGCGCAGGAGCAGGCGAACGAGACGGCGGCCGCGCACGCGGCGGTCGCCGCCGAGACCGACCTCGCCCGTCGCACCGCGCTCCTGGAGCTGAACGAGGAGCTCGCCGAGCGGCGCGAGGCCATCCGGGCCGAGCTGGACGACCACCGAAAGGAGGTCGAGGCGGTCCGCGCCGATACGGAGGCGGAATTTCGTCGGCTCGGCGAGGAGCACGAACGGCGCCGCCAGGAGCAGCGCGAGGCGCTGACCGTCGAACTGGCGGAGCTGAGGCGCAACGCCGAGACCGAGGCCCGCAGGGCGGCGCGCGACATCGTGGCCGGCGCCGAGCGGGACAAGGTCGAGGTGATGAAGGAGGCGGTCGAGGCCACTGCCCGCGCCGAGAAGCTCCGGCGCAGCGCCGAGACCGCCCTGGCCAACGCCCGTAAGGCGGCGGCCAAGAAGAAGTCGTGGGCCAAGCGCAAGCGGTCCTGGTCCCGGAAGTTCTGGGACCTGATGGTCTGGCTGGCCCTGTTCGCCGCGATCGGACTGGCGGCCACCGGCGAGTATCACCTGGCGAAGATGGTGGGCTTCGGTCCGTTCTCCCCGCTGCTGCCGGTGTGCATCGACATCTACTGCGTCGTCGCCTTCAAGCGCGAGAAGGACGTGTACCCGGCGCTGCTGCTGATGCTCGGCGCGAACATCACGTACCACCTCGCCGTGCCGGAGGCCGACGGGCAGACCTTCCTCATCATCGCGGTCGTGACGATGTTCGTCGCGGTCGTCTGGCGCGTCCACAAGCTCATGGACGACCACGCCGACGACGACGAGGAGGAGGCCGAGGACGAGCCGGAGGCCGACACCGCCAGCGGTGACGGCACCGGTAACCCGGCTCCTACCGGTAGCGGTAACCCGGGCGGTAATCCCGGCGGTACCGGTAGCGGTAGCCGGAGCGGTAACGGCGGTTCTACCGGTAGCGGTAAACCGCGTTCTACCGGTGGCGGTACCGGAGGCGGTAAGCGCACCGGTAAGGGCGGCAAGCCCGGCAGCCCGAGCGCCGAGCAGCGGGCCGCCGTACGGGCCCGCGCCGCCGAGATCCTCGCGGTAGGCGAGACCCCGTCGCCCACCACCCTCGCCGCCGAGTTCGGCGGCCTGGACCCCGAGTGGGTCCGCAACCAGATCCGCGCCGTCCGCTGATGCGGCACGGCGGACGCCGCGGGCCGGACCCGCTCACTCCCCACGCACACCAGAAAGGACGCTCATGAGCGCCGCCGAGAAGTGGACCCCCGAACACCTCCGGTCCCCCGCGGACCGGGCCATCCACCTGGAGCAGCGCCGGGCGCAGCTCCTGCCGATCGTCGACGACCTGCGCCGCCTGGCCCGCGAGATGGAGGCCGAGGTCAAGGAGATCGGCGCCATCGAGGGCGACCTGCCCGGCCAGGCCCGGATCAGGGCCTGGCACTCCGTGAAGCCGCTGTTCAGCGCCGCCGACGACGTCGAGAAGGCGATCAGCGACCTGATCAGCTTCAACGGCCGCTTCCAGAAGTCCTACGAGGACCTGCCGGTCAAGCGCGAGGAGAAGCGCCAGCGCAAGGCAGTCGCCAAGGGCCAGGGGCAGCAGGCGATCGAGTCCCCGTCGGCCGGCGCGGCCCCCGGCCCGCCCGAGAAGGCCCAGTTCGGGGATGTTTTCGACGGCCTGCGACGAGGAGCCTGACCGGTGCCCGCCCAGAACAAGGCCGAGCGGCGCGCGGCCAACCAGCTCGACCACTTCGAGAAGCGCCAGACCGAGCGGGCCCAGCGCGGCCCGCGCGGTCTGGCGGAGTCGTGGCTGGAGCGAGCCCGCGCGGTCGCCGCGCAGCGCGAGAAGGACGGCGATCCGGAGGCGTGGAACGACCTCTCCCGCACCGTCGCCACCTGGGTCTCCCGCTACGAAGCGTGACCGCCCGGTCAATCAATCCACCGATCAAATCCGACGGTGACCGCCTCTCCCGCACCCCCAACACGGACGCGCGGGCACACGGGCGCGCGGACACGCGCGCGCGTACGCGAGGTGGTCACCGTCTGTCAACCCGCTTGGAGGGTTCCATGAGCGACGAAGAAGGCCCGGGGGGACAGGTGATCCCGTTCCGGCCGACCGGCGGGGGTGCCCCGCCTCCGCCTCCGCCGCCCCCGCCCGGGCCGCCCCCGCGCCCGGCACCGCCCGCCCCTCCGGCTCCCCCGGCTCCGCCGGCCCCGGCAGCGAGCGACCCCGGACCGGCGGCAGCCGATCCCGACGAGGAGCCGGTCCGCCCGGAACTGGCCGTGCCCGACGCGGCCGTCCCGCCGCCGCCGGTTCCCGGCCTGCCCGCCACCCGCACCTCGTCGATCCCCGCCGCGTTGCGGTCGGAGGGCGTCAGCGAGGGCGACGGTGGCGGCGGCCGCGAAGGCGCTGGTAGCGCGATGGTGGTCGCCATCGGCATCGCAGTCGCCGCCCTGCGCGGCATGACCCAGTGGTTGGGCGACCGTCGCCAGCGCTTCGAGGACCAGGCCCCCGTCCGGGAGGCCGCCGCGAAGGCGAAGGCGGAACAGATCAAGGCCCGCGCCGAGCACTCGGCCGCGCTGGCGAAGATCAGCGACGACGCGTCGCAGGCGCGGGCCAAGGGTCGCGTCAAGTCGTCGTCGGCCGACTCAGGCCGGGGCGGTGGCAAGGGCGGCGGCGGGAAGTCCGGCTCCGGAGGCGCTGGCCGCTCCGGTACCGGCGGGAAGGGCAGCGGCACCTTCGGCAAGGGCGCCGACACCAAGACCAAGGGCAAGCCGACCGGCTCCAAGGACCTCGCCGCCACGAAGTCGTCCGGCAAGAGCACGGACGCGCAGAAGGCGGCGGCCGCGCGCCGGGACGCGAAGAAGGACCGGGCCCGCCCGGAGGCCAAGAAGCAGGGGCCGCTGGAGCGGATGCGCCGCAAGAGCGACGGGGCCAGCGGCAAGGACGGCGCGTCCGGCAAGGGCAGGAAGACGTCCTCCGGGGGCGGCGACACCAAGAAGAACAGCCCCGCGCGCGGCCGGACCGACAAGGCCAGGCCGGAGACGAAGCCCAAGGCCAAGCCGGACACCGGCAAGGGCAAGGTGACGCCGAACAAGGGCGGCGCGACCAAGCCGGGCGGGGCCAGCGGCACCACCGGCAAGGGCCCGGCCACGAAGCCGACCACCGGGAAGACCGGCCCGACGAAGGGCCCGGGCGGCAAGGGCAGCACGAAGAAGAAGCCCACCGGCACGGGCACGGCCAAGGGCGGCAAGACCCCCAAGGCCCCGAAGGGGTCCTCCACGACCCCGCCGAAGGCCACCTCCCCCAAGCCCAAGCCCACGTCCACGAAGACCAAGGGCAAAGGCAAAGGCCCTGGTGGGAAGGGCGGAACGGCGAAGAAGACGCCCGGCTCCAAGAAGAAGACCCCGGCGTCCACGGGCGGCACGGCCACCCCGCCGAAGCCGGTGGACCTCACCAAGAAGCCCAAGGCTCCGAAGGGATCCTCGACGACCCCGCCGAAGGCGACGTCGCCGAAGGTCAACCTGAAGAAGAAGCCGCGGCCCGGGCGGAAGAAGCCCAAGGCCGCTCCCACGACCGCGCCGACCGGCGCGGGCACCGGGGCCGGCGGGCCGAAGGGCACCGGCGGCCCGACCAGTTCGCGGCCCGGCTCACGCTCGCGCCGTACGCGGGGGCACACGCCGCCGCCGAGGAGCACGCCGCACGAGAGCGGGGAGTGGCTGCGGCCGCCGCCCGGGATGAGCGCGGAGTACACCGTCACCCTCGAACGGATCGAGCCCGAGGCGAAGCCGCCGGAGCCCAAGGCCCCGGCCGCCCTCACCGCGGGCAGCCCGGCCGGGACGGCCACTGAGACCCCGTCGCCGACTCCGGCGGCGGAGCCGACCACCCAGCCCGCCGAGACCGGCACCACCGACACCGGGACCGCCACGGTCCCCGCACCGAGGAAGGAGGCGCGGCCCATGGGCGGAGCGCCCGCCAAGGTCGAGAACGTCCAGTTCGCAGACGCCGAGCTGACGGTCTACGACGTCATCGAGTCCGACGCGGACATGGCCGAGGAGATCCTGGCTGGAGCCGAGCACGCCCGGATGGTCGCCAACAAGTGCCAGAACCTGGTGACCTCGCTGGAATCGCTGCACGCCGAGCTGACCAACAAGTCGGTGCCCGGCCGCCTTATCGGCTGGTGCGCCCGCCTGATCGAGAAGGCCGGGGTCGTGGAGTCCAAGGCGAACAAGCTCGCCGACGGTCTGCCCGGCGCCTCCGAGGCCATCGCCCACGCCGGTCAAGTCGCGGCCGAGTACGACAAGCACCCGGCCGACGTGACCCGCGACATGGGCCACACCGCCCCCGCCGACGCCTCGTACCACAAGGAGTAGCCGATGAGTTCGGACCTGGCACGCATCGGCGGGAAGATCGCCGACACCCTCATGGACGCCGTCACCTACACCATCATCGTGGCGCGCCTGGCGGCCGCGTCGATGGCGATGCTCTCGCTCAGCGAGGCCGTGCGCGGCGCCTTCAACTACGTCAAGGGCTGCGCGAAGTCGGTCGAGAACCTCGCCGACACCGCCTCCGGCCTGGGCGTCGACCCGGCCGTCGTCAGCGCCCACCAGGACGCGGCGACCGTCATGCGCGGCGTCCTGGCCGACGCCGAAGCCCTGTCCACCGAGGCCGCCGAGATGGCCTCCGACTTTCAGACCGCCAAGGACGAGCACGAAGGCGACTACGGCCCCGTGCACGAGGCGATGACGAACAAGCCCGGTCAGATCGCCGACCGGACGTACTACAGCAACCGCTAGTCCCACCGGGGCGGCCGGAGCCCAACGGCCCGGCCGCCCCGCCCGTCCGAGACACGGAGGTAGACCCCCATGTTCGACCGCGTGCACGCCCGGGCCCGCGCGAAGGCCGGCCGCGTCGCCACCGCCGCCGGGGCCGCGGTACTGACCGGAGGGCTGTTCACCGACTTCCTCACCGGCCCCGGCATCGCCGCCGCCGCTGCCACCGCCGGTATCGGACTGGCGACCAACATCAAGCTGTGGAAGGCCCCCAGCTCGGCGAAGGCCACCGCCTTCTGCGTCTACGCCTCCCCCCACGCGGGCAACGCCCTGCTGCTGGTCGGCGAGCGCCTGGTGCCCAGCGGCAGCAGCGGCTGGCTCCTCGCGCAGGCCACCGTCATCGCCGTGTGGACCGGAGCCACCTGGTACATCCGCCCCGGCCGCCTTGCCCGCGAGCTCGTCGACGAGGCCGTGCTGCAGGAGATCGCTGAGGCGACCAAGGAGGCCGAGCAGAAGGCCGCCGAAGTCGTCGTCCGCCCGGTGGATCCGAACGAGAGCGACGCGGCGCGCTGGTGGCGCCAGGAGTTCGCGGGCGAGGACGGCATCGCCCCCAACACCGTGCTCCTGGACTACGACCGGATCAGCAAGGAGTGCGTGGCCGTCGTCCTCGGCTCCGCCCAGCGCGGCACCCCGGTCCCCGACATCTCCAAGTCGCGCCTGTCGGCCCACTTGGACGTGCCCGAGGAACAGATCGAGATCGGGCCCGTACCCGGCCGGGGCGCCGGCGTCCGGCTCCTGGTGCTCGGTCCGCGGCCCGAGCCCGCCGAATCCGAGAAGACCGCCGGAGGCGACGAGGAGGTCTGGAAGGAAATCGCGGCGACCGCAATGCCGGGCGTCGAATTGATCGAGGCGAACACCTACGAAATCCGAAAGGAGCTGACCTGACCCGTGGTGGACGTAAGGGAATACGTACTGAAAACCCCGCCGGGCGGAGTGAAGAGATACGACCACGACGCCCTGTGTGATCTGCTCGAAGTCCCCGACCGCTCGCGGGTCATCTTCGAGCAGGGCGTCGGCCGTGAGGCGATCGTGCGGGTCTACCCGTCGAACCCGCTGATGAACATGCGCGAGGTCCGCCTCGATGACCTGGTGATGGACGCCCGGGGCCGAATCCGTATCGGCACCTATTACGACGGATCGCCGCTCATGTTCCGGCTTTTCGACCCGAAGACCGGAAACGCACAGCGAGGCGCGGTATTCGGTACCACCGGCGCCGGAAAGTCCCGCCTGGTGCAGGCGATCCTGGTCGCCTGCAAACGGTCGGGCATCGTCGTCCACCTCGCCGACCTCAAGAAGGGGCAGTCGGTTCCCGAGGCCGCCGGACAGGTCGCCACCCGGGTCACAACGCAGTACGAGACCATCCTCATGCTGCGCGGCCTGGTCGCCGAGGCCGAACGCCGGATGGACGCCTACGCCGAGCTGGGGCGCTCCGGCTTCATCAAGGACGATCCCGACCCGCTGATGTACGGGATCGTCGACGAGGCCAACCGCCTCCTCGAGGAAGGCGCCCCGTTCCGCGACGAGGGCGCCAAGCTCATCAAGGAATTGGGCCGCACCGGCCGGTCGGTGGGCGTCGGCATCATCATCGCCGCGCAGGCCGGCCACCTCGCCGAGCTCGGCGGCAGCGACACGCTGCGCGCCATGCTCAAGGAGGGCGAGGTCATCCTGCTCCGCTGGAGCAGTGGCATGATGCAGCAGCTCGTCGGCGACGGCCTGGTCCCGCGCGGCGAGGCCCTCCAGCCCATCCCGAAGGTCGTCGGCCGTGTCCAGCGCATCCGCCGGTACAACGAGGTCGCCACCGACGACGACGAGGACGCCAACAGCCAGGGGATGCTCTACCACCTCACCGGGCCCCGCCCGATGAGCATGGCCCGCACCTTCGTCGTCGGCTCCGTCGCCCCCACCGCGGGCTTCGACCCGCTGATCCTCGACCTGTACGGGCCCGAGGCCCCGCCGGGTGAGGGGATCAACCTGATGGCGTTCGTGACGGCCAAGGAGCTCAAGCTCCTCGGCGACAGCGACGACGGCCCGGCAGGAACGGCCCCGTCCGAACCGGCTGCCGCCGCGGCGGCAGCCGCCGCCGAGGAGCCCGCCGCGCCGCAATCGATCGCCGACCGGATCATGGCGATTCTCCCGCCCGAGGGCATGTCGGCGCCGGATCTCGCGGCCGCGCTCGACGCCGACGGCCTCAGCAACAGGCCGGTCCGGCGCGGCACGCTGGGCACCACGATCAGCGCGATGCGCAAGGACGGGAAGCTCGCCCGCCCGGACGGAACGAACCTGATCCGCCCGAACCCGTCCTAGCCGCTGTCGGACCGTGATCCCATGCTGTCCCCGGAGGGAGAACGGCATGGACTTCGAGTTCGACTGCTGGTGCTGCGGCATCACCAACGCCGTCTGGGGCCGCCCGGTCGGCTTCTGGACCGAGCGCTACCGATTACCGGCGGAGTGGGACTGCTGGAACTGCGACGCCACGAACATCACCCCGGACGACTGATCCACAACCACACAGCGCGCGAGGGCCCCGGAGACCGAAACTCTCCGGGGCCCTCGGCGTCCCCCGACCCGTCACGGAAGGAGGCACCGTCCATGGTGCCCGTGCCCGACCCCCGCAAGACGCCCCTGACCGACGCCGAGGCGGAGGTCGAGGCACTCCGCCTCATCACGGACGCCTACCGCCCCGCCCCGCCGGCCCCGGTGCAGACGCCGACGGCGACGTCGTTCCGCGACCCCACCCCGGTCCCCGCCATCGGCACCGCCCCGCCCGAGAGGCAGCCCGGCCGAGCGCCCATGAGTCAGGGCGCCACCGACGCCAGCGTCCTCATGCTCGCCGGAGCCGGGTCGGTGTCCATGGTCAGCGTGTCCGCCGGAATCCTGATGTACCTCTCCCAGTACGCCGACCCGGTCGTCTGCGGCATCGTCCTTGGCGCTCCCACGGTCGTCGTCCTCGCCCTGTGCCGCCTGGTGCGCCGGGCCAAGGAAGCCGTCGCCGCCGCGCCGCCCGTGATCCACCAGCACTACGAGGGCACCGTCCACCAGGACCACAGCAGCTACAGCACCGAGACCCGCGGCCTGATCGCCCGCACCCGCAACGAGATCCGCCGCTGACCCTCCCCCACCCCAGCGAAACCGCAGACCAACACCCGTAAGCCCTGTTAGGCCCAACAGGTCTAACAGGGCTTACGTTCGACAAGGAGAGCCCCGTGGCCGTGTCCCTGAGCGCCGTCGTCCTGCTGGCGATCGTCGTCTTCGTCCTGCTGCGCAACGGCGCCCTGCGCGTCCTGCCCGCCCTCGCCGCGATCGGGTTCGGCTTCTTCCTCGCCTCCACCGGCGTGGCCGGGCCCATCAACTCCGCCGCCGGCGGCCTCGCCGACCTGCTCGCCCGGATCAACTTCTGACAGGAGATACGCCTTGAGCACGCACGTCACCGTCAGCCACGGCAGCGACTTCCTCGGAGTCGACATCCTCCCCGTCCACCAGCTGCGCGAATTCGGCAAGCACGTCCGCGGTGTCCTCCCGGCCGCCGACTACCCGCCGCTCACCACGCTCCTGGACGCGGCGGGCCAGGGCGAGCACGCCATCGACAGCGACCAGGCCGCGCTGCTCGCCATCCTGCTGCGCCGCGCGGCCGCCCACCGACGGCTGAAGAAGCCGTTCCCCGAGATCGCCACCCGCCTGGGCATCGCGGCCGCCAACGCCGCCGCCGACCCCGCCCCCTGGACCTGGACCCCGACCACCGAAGGAAGCAGCCGATGACCACCGCACACGACCCCATCGACGCCCGCCTGGACGCCGCCAACACCACCGTCCTCGCCGAGATCAGCAGGACCGACGCGAAGTCCGGCGTGCTGCTCACCTCGTTCAGCCTGCCGCTGGCCGCGCTCGTCGCCGCGGTGCCCGGGCACGCCTTACCGCCCATGGCCGCCGTCCTCGTCGGGGCCGGCACCGTCGGCCTGGTCGCCGCGATGCTCGTCGTCCTCCTGGTCGTCCGCCCCCGGCTGACCGGCGCCTCCCGCGGCTCCTTCCTCTACTGGTCGCTGTGCACGCCCGAGGACCTGGTGGAGGACCTGAAGAACCCCGGCGACCGCGCCGCCCACGTCATCCAGCTCTCGCAGATCGCCCGCCGCAAGTACCGGGGCCTGCGGGCGGCCGGGGACATCACCGGCGCCTCGCTCGTCACCCTCGCCGCCGCCCTGCTCACCTCCCTGATCTGACCGAGGAGAACACCATGCACGTCGGAAACCGCATCGAGCTGACCGCCCGGATCGAGGCGTTCGACCGCGTCGCCGAGATCGGCGACCAGGGCGTCATCCAGGAGATGCACACCGGCGGCCACCTCACCGTCCGCATGGACGACGGCCGCCCCCAGTTCCCCCGCCACGACGAGGTGACCGTCCTCCACGGCGCGGACCCGGCCTCGACCTACGAACGCGACCTCGCGGCCGCCAAGCGTGCCCGCCGGGTGTGGGGATGCACGTGCGGCGCCGACAACCCGGCGTCGTACGACGCCTGCCACGAGTGCCAGCGCCCGTCCTGGAGTTGCGCGGCCTGCGGCACGGTGAACACCTGCGGCCGCAGCGACTGCGACGAGTGCGGCAACACGATGCC
Organism: Streptomyces acidiscabies; assembly: GCF_020010905.1. Lineage (GTDB taxonomy): Bacteria > Actinomycetota > Actinomycetes > Streptomycetales > Streptomycetaceae > Streptomyces > Streptomyces acidiscabies. The sequence continues at coordinate 13,386 of NZ_JAGJBY010000003.1, forward strand.
CGCCGAGCTCCTGGGCGACCGCGAGGAGGGCTTCGAGATGACGTACGAGGAGTGGATCACCACCCAGATCGGCCCCCGTGTCGTCGGCGGCCGCTACGACCACGGCGACGACGCCAGCTCGTACGAGGTCCTCGGCATCGAGCCCGGTCCGCGCCCTCTGGGCACCTGGCCGGTCTGGCAGATCACCGTGCGCGGCACCGACGGCCAGGAGCGCACCCACTGCTCCGGCTGGGACCCCCGCCGCGACCGCGTCCGCACCGAACAGACCTGTTAGACCCAACACCCCCAACGGTGAGGTTCGGGCGGATCAGCCTGCACTGTCACCCCGGCACGACAGCATGAAGCCCGGGGCCGCCGAAACCGGCCCCGGGCTCATTGAGAGGAAACCATGACCGACACCACCATCGACAGCGCCGTCCCCGACGGCCCCGTCTTCTCCGCCGAGGCGTACGCCGCCGTCGAGAAGGCCGCCGCCTCCCTCCGCTGCCTGTACGCCCCGAGCGTCCTGGAGCACGCCGCCGAACTCCTCACAGACCTGTGGGCCGCCGGCGAGCGCCACGGCGTCACCACCTCCGACTGGGGATGGGCGGCCGACCTGCCCGGCGGCGCGCTCAGCGTCGTCGCCCGTCGCTACGAGCGCCCGGAGACGGAGCGCACCGGCCAGGAGACCATGGCCCTGGCCCGGCACCTGCTGGAGGCTCTGACCTCCGACGAGATCGGCCTGAGCGCCAAGCTCGGGCCCCGCGCCAGCGTCGTCGTCGAGCGCAGCTCCGCCACCCCGCGCGGCGGCTTCCACGGTGACGCCAACCTGATCGTCGGCATCTACTCCAACGGCGGATGGGACCTGGCCTTCAACCAGAACGGCGCGTCCGTCCTGTCGATCGTCGCCCCCGCCTCGCAGGCCGGGGCCTCCCAGGTCGCCGAGATCGTTCGGGCCCTCGTGCACGGCGAGATCGGCAACCCGTTCCGCCGCTGACCCACACCACCCGACACCCGGCGGGGCCGCCGAAACCGCCCCCGCCCCTCACCCGAGGAGCCTCCCTGTGACCTCCTGGTCCAGCACCACCCTCGTCGCCGTCGCCGACGACTACGACCGCGAGATGGGCGACAGCAACGCCCCGCTCGACTCCCGCTTCGGCCGCTACCTCGCCCAGCGCCTTACTGACCTGTGGGACGAGGACCGCACCGACCCGGCCGCCTTCCTGGTGTGGGCCTGGCACGTCGCCACCCCGCCGATCATGTCCCCCGGCTACGTCCGCATCCGCCCCGACCTCGGCGCCGTCCGCCTCACCCAGTCGCAGGAGGACGGCCGCCTCCTCGTCGAGATCGAGACCCCCGTCCAGCACGGCCAGCTCGCCCAGAGCGTGCGCCCGCCGTACTCCGCCATGCGCGACTGGGAGACCGACCGGTACGCGTACTCCTCGGACGGAAGCCACCTGCCCCTGCAAGCCCCCCACGACGAGTCCAAGCCCGCGCTGCTGCTGGCCGCCACCCTGCGCCTGCCGGCCGACGACTGGACTCTGCACCAGCCCGCCGGGAAGTGGCCCGTCGAGGAGTTGCTGATCGACGACGCGAAGAACGCCGTCGCCGTCGCCGTGGCGGGCATCAACGACATCGCCGGGCATCGAGTCGCCAAGCTCATCGGCTCCGAGGGCGGCCGCTGGTGAGCGCCCTGCCCACCCCGGCCGACATGTCCCACGCCATGCTGATCGCCGTCCTGATGCACAACGGCGGGAGCCTGGACCTGCCCGCCACCGCGTTCGAGACCGACGCTCTGGGCGACGGCCACGGCGCCCACCACGCCGTACAGCTCGCCCCGCTTGACGACGGCAGCGTGCGCCTGTCCGTCGTCGCCCGCCCGTCCGGCGACGACGCCGGGATCGAAGTCCGCGACCTCTGATTGACCCGCCGCACCCGGCAACGCGGCACACTGGACCGACAAGCGAAACGAGAGGTGCCATGCCAGAGGACCCGATCAGCCAGGAGATGGCCCGCATCCTGAACGAGAAGCTTCAGCGGGTGATCGACAAGCAGACGGAGCACACCATCGCCCTGGCCAACCACACCGCGTCCCTCGACCGGCTGGAGAAGGGCCAGGAGCAGCTGAAGGAGGACCTGGGCGAGATGAAGAACATGCTCCGCCAGCTCCTCAGCCGCGACACGAGCGACAGCTGACTCGACCCGCACACCTCCCCGAAGCCCCCGTCCGCGAACCTCAGCGGACGGGGGCTTCGTCATGTCCGGGGACGGGGGCGACGGTCCCCAAGCGACGGGGACTGTGCTCTTGGGGACCGTCCCCAACCGTCTGGGGACCGTCGTGTTCGGGGACCGTCCCGCCGACGAGATGGCGCGGGGACCGTCCCCGGAACGGTCATTCGGGGACGGTCCCGGGGACCGTCCGCACCGGGGCATCGGGGACCGTCCGCACCGGGGCATCGGGGACCGGTCCCCGTGCACCGGGGACCGCATTGCCGGGGACCGTCCGCGCACGAAACCGCGCTGACCAGCGGGTAATGGGAATGCAAAGTGCGTGCGGATCTCGGTCCCCGAAGAACACCAAGAGCGAGCAAAGCGCGGGTGACGTTAGCCGCGCGGGGACCGGTCCCCGGGGACCGGGAAGACGCGCCGTCGCCGACGGGCCCCGTGCGGGGGACGGGGACCGTCGGCGACGTCCTGGCGCTCGGCGGGGACGCCTCGCACCTTCACCGGGGACCGTCCCCACGGCGACGCCGGCGCCGTCCCCGCGGCCGCCGGGACCACCACCGTGGACACCGCGCTGACCGACCGGATCGCGCGTCCGCGCCGCACGCCGACGCGGCCGCCGTCCCCCCTGCCGCGTCGCCTGGGAGGGCGCCGCGCTCCCGCACCGACGCCCGCGTACCGGCCGGGCGCAGCGCTCCCGCACCGGCGCCCGGCGCGGTCCAGCTCGACCCCCGGCCGCCTTCGCCGCACCGCCCGCCCGGTGACCACCCTCCGCAACCAGGCCCGCCGTAACTGTCCGCGAATCGCGGACGGCCTCCGGCTTGTGGACACCCCTGTCAGGCCCGCTGGCAGGCCCGGCGGCAGGGCTCGCCAGCCGCGTCGCGGGTGGATCGCGATCCGATGGAAGTAACGGCCATACCGCCATCAACCAGAACGTCTGACGGACAGTTTCTTGGTCAACCGGTGATCCGGAGTTACGGTCAACGCTCCCTCCGGTGCTCTTGACTATGTAGAACGTCTGTTCGAACAGAGCAAGATCAAAAGCATGGGATGGACAAAGGGGGTTCCCCTGTCGGGGAACCCCGGCGCTGCCGGGAAAGACGAACGACTGCACAACCGCACAAGCTGCGGGAACGGGGAGGGGCGCCGGATGGCGTGGGTGATGGAGATTCGGGCCGACGAACAGGTCGACTACCGGCTCAGCCGTCAGGCCGGGTGTGGTGTCGTCGACAGCACCGGCCGCGAGATCGAGGGCACCGAGGACCGCCCGGTCACTTACCGTCTGGAGTCGGACGCGGACGGCGTCCTGGTCTGGATCGGCTCCGGCCTGGACGCCGTCGGCCTCACGGCCGGCACCGTGATGACCCCGGAGGGCGAGGCTGCGGCCCGCCGCCTGATGAAGGGATGCCACCCCGAAACCGGCGCCCGGCTCATCACCACCAAGACCTCCGTCACCGCGGACGAGAAGGCCACGCTCACCGTCGCGCCGCTGCTGCGCGCCATCGAGGCGAAGGCCGCCGAGGAAGGCGTCGAGGCGTCCGCGCTGCTGGACGGCAAGCCGAAGCAGCAGCGGGTCCTTGCGCAGCAGCAGCGCATGGTGAACCGGCGGGGCGAGGGGCAGCGCCTGCACGTGGAGACCGTGCACAAACTCGCCCGCGCCACCGGCATCGACCTCGATGCGGTCTACGGCAAGAAGACGGTCGAGGACGCGTGGGCGAACAAGGACCTGCGCATCGACACCCGGGTGCGCGGATGGGACCTCGTACTCGACCTGAGCAAGTCCGACAGCACCCTGGACGGCCTGCTGCCCGACCTCGGCGAGAAGACGTACCGCGAGATCGTCCACCAGGCGAAGGACGAGACGCTGCGCATGGCGGAGCAGCTGGTCGGCTACGCGGTCGGCAGCGAGGACGGCGAACCGGTACGGATCGCGACCGGCGGTCTGCTCGGGTGGTCCGTCGAGCACCGCGCCTCCCGTCCGATGGGCGACGGACAGCCCGGCGACCCGCACCTGCACCTGCACGTCGTCATCGCCAACATGGCGTTGTGCGAGGACGGGAAGTGGAGGTCGATCGCCAACTCCGGCACCGACCTCTACCGGCACGCCGCCGTCCTCGACGCCACCTTCAAGGCCCGCGTCCGTCAGCTCACCCACGAACGGTTCGGCGTACGGCGCGTGCAGTCGGAGACGACGCGGGCGTGGGAGATCGAGGGCATCCCCGAGCAGCTGCGTGACGCGTTCAGCCGGCGCGCGGCCCGGGTGAACGAGCTCGCCGGTGAGGACGCCTCCCGCGAGGACAAGATGCGCGTCTCCGCGACGACGCGGCGGGCCAAGCACGAGGCGGATGCGAACGGGATGCGCGCGAGCTGGCGGGAGCGCGCCGAGGCCCTGGGTATCGACGTCGACGCGATGGTCGCCGAGGCCGCGCCCGGTCCGCCCGGTGACGGTGGTGCGGCCGTCGACGGCTCCGGCGGGCCGCGCATCCCGCCGCCCAGCGACATCGCGCGCATCGTGTTCGACCCCGAGACCGGCGTCACCGCGACGCGCAAGGACTTCACCCGGGCCGCGTTGATGGCGGCCGTCGTCAACGCCCTGCCGTACGGGTTCGGCAGCGCCGACCTGACCGACCTCCAGCACCTGGTCGACGACGTCCTGCGCGTCGAGGGCTACGCCGTGGCGCTGCCGCATGTCGGGTCGACGGTGATGTCGAGCACCGACCGGTACACCACCCGCGACGTCCTGGAGGCCGAGGACGTCGCCGTCACCCAGGCCCGCGAGCGGTCCGCCGACAACACCGTCCGGCTGACCACCGAGCAGGCCGACCTCGCCATGAGCGTGTTCGCCAAGGCGGCCGGGTTCGAGCTATCGGAGCAGCAGCAGGAGGTCGTCACCCGGTTCCTCACCGCCGGGAACGGCGTCGACGCCGTCATCGGTGTGGCCGGCGCGGGCAAGTCCACGCTCATGGACGCGTGCCGCATCGCGTGGGATGCCACCGGCACCACGTACGCGGGCGCGTGCCTGTCGGCGGTCGGCGCGCAGGGTCTGACCGACGCCTCCGCCATCCCCTCGCGCACCGTGGCGTCCTGGCTGAAGCGGATCGAGTCCGGCGAGGGGCTGACCGGGATCGACGTCCTGGTGGTCGACGAGGCGGTGATGACCGACGACCGTTCGGCGGCGAAGCTGCTCACCGAGGCGGCCCGCACCGGCACGCAGGTCCTCGCGATCGGCGACCCCAAGCAGCTGCAGGCCGTCGGCATCGGCGGCTGGTTCGAGGAAGTCCACCGCATCGTCGGCGGCCTCACCCTGGACGAGAACCGCCGCCAGCGTGACGAATCCGAGCGGGCTGCGCTCGACATCTGGCGCACCGGCGACCACCGCAAGGCCCTGGAGATGCTCGCGGCCGCCGACCGCGTCCACCCGGCGGCCACCGCCGACGAGGCGCGCTCCCAGATGTTGATGGCCTGGGACGCCATGCGCGCGGACTGGCCCGACGAACTCGACCTGCTGGACAACCTCGCCGTCCTGGCCGCCCGCAACGATGACGTCGACCTCCTCAACGCCGGCGCGCAGGAGATGCGCCGCCAGAACGGCGAGCTCGGCGACACGATGCACACCTTCGCCCTGCCCGGCGGCCGCGAACTGGTCCTCGCCGAGAACGACGTCGTCCGCGTCCGGATCAACGACTACCGTTCCCGCCGCGACCCGGGCCAGCCCGACGTCCTCAACGGCTACCGCGCCAAGGTCACCGCCATCGCCGACGACCACAGGGTCCAGATCACCTGGCGGGCCAAGGACCCGGCCGCCCCCAGCGGCACCACAGAGGTGTCCGCGTGGATGGCCCCCGACGACATCGCCGGCGGTGCCCTCTCCCTCGGCTACGCCATGACCGTCGCCGCCTCCCAGGGCATGACCTGCCACACCTCGCTGCTCTACGGCCACGGCTGCAACGCCTTCGCCACCTACCCGGGCATCACCCGGGGCAAGGAGGCCAACCACCTCTGGCTCCCCCTGGACGTCGTCGAGGACGAACGCACCCAGCGCGAACTCGGAGCCGCCCGCAGCGAGACGGAGCTCCTGCAGCGCAGCATCTACGCGTTCGCCGACTACCTCGGGCAGTCGAAGCCGGACGGCATGATCTCCGACGAACTGCGCGCCGCACCCGAACCCGTCGCCCTGCCCAGGCAGACCGAACCCCTCACCGCCCGCCAGGAGCACGAGGCCGCCCTGCGCAACGCCAGCGCCGCCCGGGAGCGCTCCGTACGCGCGGCCCGCTCGAAGTCCACCTTCGTCAAGCGCCAGAGGTGGGAGGACGCCGCCCGCCGAGCCGAACGCGAGCGCGCCGAGCAGGACCGCCGCCAGGACGACGACACGCAGACGCCCGCGTACGACACGGGCGAGAGCGGCGCGGACGACCTGCAGATGTCCGAGGAGCACAAGGCCCGCCTCGACGCCGTCACGCGCGAGCGGGAGGTGCGCGCCATCCCGTCCGCCGAGAAGCGGGCGTACGGCGACATGACCGAGTCGGAGCTGCGCTCCAGGATGGGCTGGTACATCGAGTCGGCCGAAGCAGCCGAGGGCCTGGCCGCCCAGGCCCGCGAGGAGTACCGCCAGCGCTCCGAGGAACTGGCGCGCTACGAGGCCGCCGGCACCAGCCGCGGCGGTGAGTTCACCGCCCGGGCCGACGCCGTCCTCACCGCCGCCGAGGCCCTCCTCGACCGCGCCCGTGCGGAGGAGGCCGCCGCGAGCGCGGCCGAGAAGAAGGCGCAGGAGATGCGCAGCCAGTACGACCGGACCGAGTCCTCCCGCAAGGCCGGGCACGTCACGCTCGCGCTGGCCTTCACTACCAAGAAGGCCGTGGCGAAGGCGACCGGTCACCTCGTCGAGCAGCGCGTGGAGGCGGAGACCGAGGAGATGCGCGCCAAGCGGGCCGCGGCGGACGCCCGCACCGACGCCTGGGACACCCTCACCGAGAGCAGCGACGTACGGAGCCTCGGCGCCACCGGCTACCGGCCGGCCACAGTCGAGGACCTCGCCGCCAAGCTCACCGAGCTGCGCACCGCGCTGCCGGAGCGGGCCCAGGCGATCGACAAGGCTGACCTGCGCCTGCGCAATGACGCGCACGGCCGGATCGGCTCCAAGACCGAGGAGGCCGCCGCGTTCCGCGGCTACGTCGACGACGTCCGCAAGGAGCAGGCCGACCGGAGGATGATCCGGGACGTCACCCCCGAGCGGCACAAGCAGGAGGTCGCCTACCGCGCCGGACAGGCCGCCGAGCAGAACCGCCAGCAGTCCGTCCAGCACCAGGCCCCCGCCCCCGCCCTGCAGCAGGATCAGCAGCAGAGCCGAGGTCGAAAAGCCTGAAGGGGGACCAAGGTATCGTCACTCCGCGCCGATACACCGACCCCCATAGACCTGTTGGACCTAACAGGGCCAACGGCTTGTGAGCAGGGATGGAGAAGCCCCCGGCGGCGCTCGGTGCAGGAGCAGCCGCCGGAGGCCTCATTCGTCGCCCGGGCCCACGGGGGAAGGCGCCGGGAGACGGCTCAGGGGGACGCGGCCGCCGCCTCGTCGACGGGCACAGCGGCCTGCAGGCGGTCGAGGCGCTCGTACAGCGCGCGGATCAGCCGGGCCCGGTTCTGCACCCGGTGCAGGCTCGTGCACGGCTGCGACAGACGCCCGTCGGCCTCCTGCAGGATCAGCTCGGCGAACAGCCGCCGCCCGTCGTCCTCGGGGAGCCGGTCCGCGTGGACGCGCACGGAATCGGCGACCACCCGTGCCGCCCCGGCGAGCAGGTGGCCGACCTGTACGACGTCGGCGGCCGGTACGTCCAGCGGCGAGGACCACGCCAGCGCCGTGCGCACCACCTGCTCGTGCGTCTCGCGGTCCGGCGGGAGCTCCGCCGCCAGGCGGCCCTCCGGGTCGTACAGAACGTCATGCGTCATGAGGTGGCCGCCTTCTGGGGGTCGCGGGCCAGGGCTCGCAGATGGTGGGTGAGCCGGTCGGGGCGGATCAGCGGCGGCGGGACCGCGCGCGGCGGGCTGACCCAGTGCGCTGCCGGGCTGCCGTGCTGGCCGGTGGGCATCAGGAGCTGGAAGCCGTCGCCGAGGGCGCGTACGCCGGGAAGGCCGGCGGCCGCCGTGTGTCCCGTGCCCGGCGGCACCAGGACGTACAGCTGGTCGCGCAGGTGGTCGGCGAGCACGGGGTAGCCGCGGCGCGGGCCCACCCGCATCGCGACCAGCGCGTCCAGGCCGAGCGGTATCGGGGAGATGGCCACCGCGTCCCAGGTCCGGCCGCACGCCACCCAGTGGGTGCGGTCGTCGCCGCGCACCCACTGCGCACGGAGCCGGTCGGAGGGCTGTGCGAGCCGGTGCCACGTTGGGGTGGAGGTCTTGGCGGACTGGGCCATATCCGGACCGTACGGGCGGTATACACGAGGTAGCCCACACGATGTGTGTGGGTTCTCAACTCCGTTGCGGAGTACCCATGGACCGCATCCAGTTCGGCCGCCGCGTCGCCCACTGGCGAGGACGCCGCCGCCTGTCCCAGCCCGAGTTCGCCGCGCTGATGCGCCGCTCCCGGCGGTGGGTTGAGGAACTGGAGGGCGGCCGCCGCCAGGCCGACCCGAACCTCTCGGTGGCCACCGAGATCGCGCTGCGCCTGGGCATCACTTTGGACCGGCTGCTGTACGACCCGGTGGTGCTGTGCCCCGCCGAATCGGAGATCGACGCGGTACGCGCGGCCCTGCAGCGCCACGACGTCCTCACCGGCCGGTGCGACGACTCCTCCGTCGAGCCGGTGTCCGTCACCGCCCTGCAGCGAAGCCTCTGGTACGCCCGCACCGGCTTCCAGAGCGGCCACTTCGCCAAGCTCGGCACGCTGATCCCCCAGTTGCTCGTCGACGCCACCCGGGCCGCCGCCCGGCACGAGGGCGACGACCGGCTGGAGGCGTACCGGCAGCTCTCCCTGGCGCTGGAGCTGACCGAGGCCGCCGCCATCAAGTGGGGCTCCAGCGAACTCGCCGTCACCGCCGGCCAGCGTGCGGTCGCGGCCGCCGAACGCTCCGAGGACCCCGTCATCATGGCGAGCGCGGCCCGGCACCTGGCGGACGCGATGACCGCCCATGGCCAGGCGGCGGCCGCCGTCGCGTTCGTCACCGCGGCGGCCAACCGGCTCCAGGGCGACCTGGTGCAGCGCGGGCCCGAAGGGCTCTCCGTGCTCGGGATGTTGTTCCTCAAGGCGGCGATGGCACAGGCCGCGGCCGCCGAGGCGGACGACCGGAGCCCGGACGCGCTCGCCCGCGCGGTGCCCGTCTTCCTCGACCAGGCCGACGAGCACGCCGCCCGCCTCGGCGGCGACGCGAACGAGCTGTGGACCAGCTTCGGCCCGACGAACTGCGCGCTCTACCGCGTCGCCGCCCACGTCCAGTTGAGCGAGGGCGCCGACGCCGTGGCGGTCGCGGCGGACATCCCCGCCGTCTCCCTCGCCGGTCTGCCGCGCGAGCGCCGCGCCCATCTGCTCACCGACCGCGCCATCGGCGAGAAGCAGGCCGGGATGCGCGAGGACGCGGTCGACACGCTCCTGGAGGCGGAGGAACTCGCCCCCGAGGAAGTGGTGTGCCGGCCGCGCACGAAGCGCCTCGTCGAGGACCTGCGCCTCCTCGGGGTCGGCAGTGCCGAGGGGCGCTTGCGCGGTCTTGCTGATCGCTGTGGACTGCCCGGGTGACCCAGACCCGCACCCTGTACCTGATCGCCTGCGCGGCCCCTCCGGCCCGTCGCCTCGATGTCCCGATCCGTGCTGCCCAGCAGGCCGGTTGGGACGTCTGCCTGATTCTCACGCCCGCCGCCCACCGGTGGCTCACCGAGGACGCCGAGGGCGAGATCGAGGCCCTGGAGGAGCTGACCGGGCACCCCGTCCGCTGGCAGTACAAGCTCCCCTCGCAGCCCGATGTGCTGCCCGCGCCGGACGCGATCCTCGTCGCACCGCTCACCAACAACACCCTCGCGAAGTGGGCGACCGCCGTCTCCGACACCCTCGCGCTCGGTCTGATCACCGAGGGCATCGCGCTCGTGCCGATCGTCGCGCTGCCCCACTTCAACGACGCCCAGGCCGCCCACCCCGCAGTCCGCAACCACGTCGACTTCCTGCGCGAGGCCGGTGTCACCGTGCTGCTCGGCGAAGGCGGCTTCACCCCGCACAAGCCCAAGCAGGGCAACCTCGACGCCTACCCGTGGCAGGCCGCCCTGGACGCCCTCCCGGCCTGACCAGACCCGGTTGGCCCCGTTAGACCCAACGGGGCCAACCCATCGGCGGGACCGACAGTGGTCCGGGCGCTTAGGCCAGGTCTCAGTGGATGCCGAAGCGGTCGCTGAGATACACGAGGACCCGCTGACGGGTCGTGTCCTCCAGGCTGTCCAACGCGTCGATGCATTCCTGCAGAGCGTCGAGCTCATCGCGGGACGGCTGTGCAGGCAGGTTGGCCTTGTCGCGGAACTCCTTGGCGAGCTCGGAGACCCAGCCGACCGACCAGCCCGTGATCTGGGCCAAGCGCCGTACAGAGGTGCCGTCGGCGACGCCCGCGCGGACCGCCTCGGTGGCGGCGACCTGCGTCATTCGGATGGGCGGGAGAGCGGCTACGGCCGTGGGGGAAGGCATGGGGTGACGGTAGGGCTGCACCGGGCGGCCTCTGCGGAACGTCGCCCGGACGAGGGCGAGCCTGGGCTGTTGCTGCGGCTACAGTCGCGCGCAGGGGCCGGAGCCACTGCCATTGGCTCCGGCCCCTGCTGTGCAGTGGGATCGGTCAGTCGATGTCCTCGCGCGGGGACAGGAGCGCGAAGTAGATGTCGCGCTGCTGCTCGGTCAGCTCACCGTCGAGGGCGAGGGCCTGCCTCAGTGCCCGGAGCGTGGCCTGCGGCGGCACGTCCCACCGGTTGCGGGCATCGCGCATGATCTCGCCGATCTGCCAGTGGGCCGACTCGGGGTGATGGCGGATGTACCAGTCGAGCATCTTCGCCACCGGCACCGTGAGGTTGAGGTGCCACCACTTCTTCTCCCTGGCCTCCTGCAGCGGCTCCTTCCGGCGCTTCGCGCCGCGCTCGTTCAGGTCGACCGACTCGGCGAAGTCGTTGAGGATCGCCTTCCTGACGGTCGGGCCCAGGATGTCGGTGGGCAGGATCCGGTCCATGCTGACCGCGACGTCCCAGGCGAGCGCGTCGGACACCTCCCGCACGGACTTCTCGTTGCGCTGGCGCAGAATCCACCGCTTGCGCACGTCCGGCCGTCCCCACAGGGTGCTGTGGAAGTTGGCGGCGAACCGGTCGCGCACGGAGGCCGCGCCGGGCGAGAGGTTGTCGGGGTCGCCGGCGGACATCGTCGCCTTGACGCCCTCGTAGGAGCGCTGGCGGGCCTCCACCCAGTCGTCGGCCACCGCGCGGGCCCACTGGTCGCGGCCGTTCACGCTGGCCTGCGGCTGGGGGACCTCGCTGTTGCCGCGCGAGATGTAGGAGCGCAGCGTGGAGGCGGTGATGCCGCCGAGCTCCGCCATCTCCGGCACGCCGAGCAGCTGCGCGCCGCTCAGCTCGGGGCTGGAGACGTCGACGACGCACTGCTCCAGCGGCCGGGCGCCGTCGCGCTCCTGGTGGCGTGTGGCCCACAGCGCAAGGTGGTCGAGCCAGTTGTCCGGGGCCGGTGCCTCGGTGTCGAAGGTGGTGACCTTGCCGACGTACGCCTTGGCGGGGTCGGCGCGGCCGTCGAGCATGTCGGCGGCGCTCACGGTGACGGCGGCGCGGGCCTTGCGGCGCTCGTGGTCCTGTTCGATCGGGTCCCAGACCTGGCCGGGCCGGTACCAGGTGGTGCCGTCGAACCAGTAGCCGCCCGCGCGGAACAGCAGCTGGTCGCCGGACCACATGCTGTGCTGCAGGGCGGTGTCGCCGTCGCTCATCAGCAGCACGGTGCGGCCGTGGACGGGGTGGGAACGCACCGACCAGCCCAGCCCGTGATTGATGGGGTCGGTGGTGAAGGCGTGCCAGTCGTCGTCGCCGCCTCGGTCGTTGGGGTCGAAGCGGCCCCACATGCCGCCGCCCTCGTGGCGGCCGACGGCCTCGATGGCCTCCGGCCCCTCGTCGAGCGGGATGTGGGAGTCGTCGACGAACGGGAGGCCCGGCACCGGGTGGTCGGTGTGAAGCCCGTTGGCGAGCGGTCGGGGGGTGCTCAAAGTGGATTCCTCTTTCCGGTCGAAGCGTTGCACACGTCATGCAACGCTCTACATCCCCACTTCTACACGACTGCCAACCTGGTTTGTGCAGCGAATTCCGGCCAACCTGCCCGAGAGGCGTCCGTGATTCGCGGACAGGGGTGATCGCGTCGGATAACCTCCCCTTATCCGACGCGACAGAACGGGACATGACACCCCGTCCGGCAGCGCGTCCGACAGGAGGGGAAACCACCGTGATGCTCGACCGCTCCACCGTCCCGCCCATCCCCGAGGACCGGGCGTTCACCGTCGACCAGCTCACCCCGCAGGACTACGCCGCCGCCTGCGCGTTCCTGCACGACCGGCTGCGCGAGCTGGTGGCCGGCGGACAGGAGGCCGCCGCGCGGGCGATCGACGAGGCGGCAGCCCTGCGCACGGACACCCTCGGGCCGAACTTCCAGTGGGAGACCGACTACCCCCACGAGCCGGTGCCCGACAACTGGCTGACCGAGCGGCTGAGCGCCTGGAACCAGCTCGTCATCCTGCTGTGGGCGGGCTGGCACGACGCCGACGGGTACGACCACGACCGCTGGCGGCTCGTCAGCTCCCCCGCCGCGCAGAAGGAGAAGACCGGGGCCGATGCCTCGTTCGACCCGGGGGCGTACGTGCGGGGCTCCGAGGGCTACGCCGAGTGGAAGGAGCGCGCCGGGCGGGAAGGCGACGCGCTGCGTGAGGAGTTCCTCAGCCGGGCGATCCGCCGCCCCGAGGAGGCCGACGAGGCCCCGCTGTCCTGGCGGGCCGACAAGGTCGTCGTGTACGGCAGCGTGCTCGCCCACAGCGGGGTGCCGCGCACTCCCGAGAACGAGAACCTCTGGCGCGGCACCGCCGCCGACGCGCTCTCCGTGCTCGCGGCGGGCGAGTCGATCCGCCGCACGATCCTGGCGGGCCGGGCCCAGCACATCCACCAGGGGCTCATGCTCGGCACCACCTGGTCGGAGATCGCCGAGGCCCAGGGCCGCACCACGGACCAGGTGCGGGCCGAACTGCGCTACTGGGCCGACGAGAACCCCGACCTGTACTACCGGGCCGACCGGCGGGTGCCGGTCTCCGCGCTCCTCGACCTGGGCGACGACGAGACCGTGCCCGCCCCGGTGGAGGAGGGCCGGTGACGGTGGTGAGCGAGGACGACGACGCGACCGCCCGGGCGTTCATCGCCTACTACCTGCACGACGTCGCCGCGAACGCCGCCGAGGACGGGCACCCCGCCCTGATCGAGGCGGCGGCCGCCGAGCGCACCGCGTGGGAGGAGCACGGACGGCTGGAGGGCAACACCCCGCAGTTCGTCTACGGCTGGGCCCAGCAGAACGCCATCAAGGCCGGGCAGGACGTGATGTTCGGGCGCGGCCCCCGGGAGGCGTGGGAGCAGGCCAAGCAGCAGATGGAGGTGGTCGGCCGGTGGCTGACTGCCCACGGCTACCAGACGGAGGGAGTGGCGAAGTGACCGTCACGGTCGAGACGGCGGCCGCCGGCGACGTCGCCGAACCGGCGGGCGCCCCGGCGTTGCTGGATCCGGCGGCCGCCGAGCGCCAGGCGCTCATCGAGCGGTGGGCCGAGCGCCACGGCATCGACGCCGCCCGCCGCCTGGCCGAGGCGGAGGACCTGGCCGACGCGGTGGCGAAGGAGATCACCCCGGAGAACACCACCGACACCTACGACAAGTCGTGGCGGGTGTGGCAGCGCTTCGTCGCCTTCGCCCGGCTGCCGGAGCTGGAGGGCTCCCGGGGCGCCCTGGTGGCGTTCGTGACGTGGATGCTGCGCGAGGGCCAGCAGAACGGCAAGGGCTACGCCCCCAGTTCGGCCTCCACGCACTTGGCGGCCGCCGTGGTCGGGCTGCGCGAGCGCGGCGTGACGGTCTCCGGCGACGACCAGTCCGAGGCCCGTACCGCCCTGGAGGGCCTGGCGGTCAAGCTGCTGCAGGCCGGGGAACGGCGCGGCCGCGGGCAGGCGGTCGGCGGCGACGTCGACGGGCTGCGGGCCATCGCCCGCGCCTGCCCCGACACCCTGGCCGGCGCCCGCGACAAGGCGCTGACCCTGACCGGCTTCCACTACGCCTCCCGCTCCCAGGACCCGGCCGGGCTGCTGAGCGGCGACGTCACCCTGCACCCGCGCGGCCTGGTCGTCGCCGTGCTCACCGGCAAGACCAAGCACTCGGTGCGCAACGCCAAGATCCCGTACTCCGACGAGATCGAGATCTGCCCGGTGCGCGCGTACACCGCCTACCGCACCCGCCTGGTCGCCGAGCACGGCCCGCGGTGGGCCGACCCGTCGACGCCGGCGTTCGTCGGCATCGACCAGTGGGGCCACGTCACCGGCGGCATGGTCCCGGACTCCGTCACCCGCGCCATCAAGCGGATCTCGATGCGAGCCGGGGTGCCGATCGCGTGGACCGGGCACTCCCTGCGCATCGGCCTGGCCTCCGTCGGGCGCAAGAAGGGCAAGGACGGCATCGCCATCGCCGACCAGGGCGGCTGGGCCCGCCACTCCCGCTCGATGCTCGGCTACATGCAGCGCGACGACGGCTGGGACGACAACGCCTCCTCCGGCCTCACCTGACCACCCGACAGCACGGCTCAGCCCCGGTCGGACCTGTTAGTCCCAACAGGACCGACCGGGGCTCAGTCCCAACAGGACCGACCGGGGCTGATGCGTGGTGAAACGGTCGTGCCGGAGAGCCGATCCGCCGGACAGAGGGCGCTGCAGGTAAGTAGTCGGCGCGCAGTGCCACAGACAATCGCGCCGAACATGCTGGTCACAGCGCTGTCCAAGGCCCGCGGCGGAGAGGGCCGGTGCGACCAGAGGCGCGACGAGAGCCGCGACCAGGAGCGCGACCAGAGGTGCGACGAGAAGCGCGACCAGAGGCGCGACCAGGGCCCGGGGCGTCGCCATGACAGTCCCCGGGCCCCGCAGTGTGCACTTCTACGTGGACACCGGGCTCAACGAGCCGGGCCGCGCGCCGGTCACGCCACGTTCCGTGCCTGCTCGTCGCTCAGGCCGATCGGCCGCCAGGTCCACTCGGGGGAGGGCGTCTGCAGCAGGCGGGGCAGCGCGGCGACGTCGACCCGCAGCCCGATGCCACGGATCCTCCGCTCCAGCGCCGTGGCCCGCCGGTCCAGCGCCTCGACGTCCTCGGTGCCGGCGAGGACCAGGCGCACGACGGGGAAGACCCGGCTGTCCGGGTAGCGCTGGCGCCACAGCCGCTTCGTCGAGCCGATCGTGCCGCGCTCGCCCTCGAAGTACGTGGCCCGGCTGTACGCCTCGTACGCCCGCAGCTTCAGGGCGAGCCGGGAGATCGACATGGTGAAGCGGTCCATCTCCAGGAACTCGACCTCCGCTCCCCGGGAGGGCCGGTACAGCACGGCGTCGGAGACGACCCGGCGGACCTTGTCGATCGTGTGGTCCACCTCGACCTCCCAGTCCAGGATCGGGCCGCCCCACAGGGAGATGACGTCGGTGACGGCCAGGCCGTGCGGGGCGAGGCCGGCGGCTATCGCCCGCTCGCCCGTCGCGGCGTGCGGGCGCATGACGACGTCGCCGCCTTCGGCCACGGCCCGCTGGCCCAGCGTCGTCAGGTGCCACACCATCTCCCGGCCGTGCCGCCCGTAGTCGACGAAGCCCAGCGCCCGCAGGTCCCGCAGGCCCCGGCGCATGTAGCCGACGCCGGTTCCCTCACGGGTGAGGACGGTGGCGAGCTGCGCCGCGGTGGCGATCCGGACACGGGAGAGCATCAGCATCAGGAGGCCCCGGGTCTGGGCGGTGGAAGTGAGCTTCCTCGGAGCTGCAGGAGTCTCCACAAGGGCAGGGATAGAGGTGTCCTGCTCCGGAACGGCCCCCTTGACCGGCTCCTGACCTGCGGTTTCGTCGGCATCGCCGGAGACGGGCGCGGGACCGGTCCCGGCACCGGACGCGGCACCGCCAGCGTGCGGCTGACAGGCCCCCTCGCGTGCAGTGTCCTCGCGGTCGTCGTCGGTGTTGTCGTACACGGCGGTGCTCCTCGGTGCGATCACAGGGACTCCCGGATCGGAGTTCCCCTTACACCTGCTATAGGTGTCGGGAAGTCGATCGGTGTGACACCCGCCGTCGAGGAACTTGCAACGGGCGCATCAACGGGACGGTCGATGGAGTCGTGGGAGCGGGCCGCGCCCGGGGTCGAGCAGCACGCCGAGCGAGCAGCGGAGAGCGCCTGCCACCTCGCGGATCTCACCGGCCCGGGCGCCTGGAGCACGACGGCCGCCGAGGACGCCCTCGACGCGATCGACACCCTCACCGAGGCCCTGGGCAGCGCCGACCCGGAGCTTACGCAGGTCCTCGCCGCGGTGGCGGCCGCCACCAACGACGCCCGCCGGCTTCTGGGCATCGCCGTCGAGGACCAGGAGCCGCAGCCGCCCGCCGCCGCGGCGTTCATGCCCGCCGCGCGCAGACCGCCACGGCGGCGCGGCCTCGGCCCCGGCTTCCAGGGCATCCGTACGGCCCCCTGAGCGCCGCACACGACGACGGGCCCCTATTAGACCTGTTGGGGCTAACAGGTCTTACAGGGGCCCGTCTGCGGTTTCGGGAACGGGTCTGTCAGCGGGTCTGTCGGCGGGCCTACCGGGCGTCGGGCACGGCGACCGGGTTGTCCCCGAGCCCACCGAGCCGCTCATCCACGTTCGCCTCGGCCTGCCGCTGACGGCCGACGTGCGCCTTGTCGGCGGCCCAGCCCGTCTTCGTCTTGCACTGCTCGCCCTCGGCGGCCTCGCACTTCTCGCACGTCAGCGTCAGGACCTCGACGGCCACCGCGGCGTCCCGCTCCCGGCGCCGCCGGACGGACGCGGCCTTGGACTCCCAGCCGATGCCGATGCCGTCCATCGCCTCCGGGAACGTCGTGGTCTCGCCGCCGCCGGGACGCTTGGCGTCCTGCGCGAGCTTGAGCAGCTGCCAGACGGTCGGCACGATCGCCGGACCGCCGTACCCCGGCCGGTCGGTCCCGCGCGCGGCCACACCCCACGGGTCGTCGGAGTCGCGGAACCGGGTCGACAGCGGCACGTCGCCGTCGACGACGCGGGCCAGCAGGCCCATCCGGTCACCGGTCTCCCGCACGGTCGAGGCGGTGGAGCGCAGCGAGTCGATGACGTCCGCGAGCTCCACCGGGGAGGCCGGCACCTCGGCGGCCCGGGCGAGCTGGCGGAGCCTGAGCTCGATGGCCGACAGCTCCGTGGCCAGTTCGTCCAGCGTGATGTTCCGGCCCGCCCTCACGGCGGAGGTGTTCGTCTCGGTGGCGGTCTCGTGGGTGTTCTTCACGGTCGGATCTCCTTCTCGGTGGTGGTCGTACGGGCTGCGGGGATGCCGAGGCGGACGACGGCGTCGACCTCGGCGGTGAGCCGGGCACGGGCCCGGGCGAGTTTCTCTTCGGCCGTGCGCCGGGCGGTCCGGGTGCGGGCCAGAGCCTGTTTCTGGCGCTGCTCCCGCTCGGTGAGCGTGCGCAGCACCTCCTCGTAGTGCGCCGTCTGCTCCGCCGCGATCTCGGCGCCCGGGCGCTGCGGGTTCCGGGGCCCGGTCCGGTCGTGCTCCCGGGTGCGCTGGTCGCGGGCGAAGGCGACCAGCTCGACGGCGACGGCCCACTTGGTCCGCTTGTGCGGCGGGCCGGTCAGCAGCGCGAGCCCCGGGAAGTCCTCCGGGTACCGGTTCTGCCAGTTGGAGACGGCGGCCGCGCTGACGCCGACGAGCCGGGCGCCGGCGGCCAGGGTGACCAACTCACCCTGGCGGCCCTGGTACTCGGGCCGGAGCCAGACCACGCCGTCGGCGCGGCCGGCCGGGGAGCCGGGGGGATCGGGTTTCTGGTGCATGTGCGGGTCTCCTCGATGTGCCCGGGGCCGGGGCCGGTGGCCGCTGGGGGGCTTCGCCGCCCCCCAGGCCCCCGCTCCCCCGGCACCGTCCGGCGCGGACAGCGCTCCCGTGGTGCGGGTGCGTGCGCGCCGGACGGCACCGGGGCCGTGGCCTGTGACCTGGGCAAGTTCTAAATTTCCGACCGGAAATGAGGCGGGATCAGTCCGTGTCGGGGTCGGTGCATCCGGTGTCGAGCTGGAGGTAGGCACGCTGGCCGCCGTCGTACTCCCGGGCGGTCGTGGTGCGGAACTCGCGCTCCAGGACGTCGAGGACGGCCGTGACGGTCGCCTCGTCGCCGCAGATCCGTACGTCCGCGATCCCGGGCAGGTACGTGCGCGGGGCCCGCTCACGGCGGGGTGTCCGGGCGGCCATCAGACGAACGCCACGCGCGCGACGACGGCCAGGAGCTCGCCCGCGTCGCCCGCGGCCTCCATCGCCCCGGGTGCCTCGGGTTCGGCGACCGGGCCGATGACCAGCATGTGCTGGACGCGGTCGAGGAGGTCCCACCATTCGGCGGGCACGCTCACGGACTCGGCGGCCCGCCACAGCTCGATGTCGTCCTTGCCGTCCGCGTCGACGTGGACCAGGCCCTGCAGGGAGCGGTCGGAGATCCGGGCGCGTACCCGCCAGCGCGGGTCCATGTCCGGCATCCCGTGCAGCCCCCAGTGCTCCCAGTCGGTGCGGGCCTCCAGGTCCTCGATCCCGGCGGCCTCCTCCTCCGGGTACATCAGGAGCATCGGCATGGCCTGGCCTTCGGGGGTGGACGTCTGCATGAGCATCACGCCGTAGGCCGGGGCGAGAGCGTAGGTGTCGACGTCGTCGCCCAGGTCGAGGTCGTCGAGCGTGACCACCTTGATCCCGGCCTCGCGGAAGGCGTCCATCGGGTCGGCCGGACGCTGCCTCGGCGGCGCCGCCGTCAGCTTGTCGACGAGGTCGGCGGGCAGCGGGGTGCCCATCGCCCAGTGGTCGAGCGCGTCCTCCAGGAGGTCGGAGGCGGCCGCGTCGTCCATCGCCTCGACGGCGGCCAGGGCCGCGCCCCCGTCGTCCCCGGCGTTCGCCGCCCGGGCCAGCGGCGCCCACGACCGGGAGGAGTCCGAGGCGAACGCGCCGGGCCCGATGCCCGCGAGCTCCCCGTAGACGGCCCCCGCGAGCGCGGCCAGCGTCGGCCGGTGTTCGGTGCGGAGTTTCTCCGCCAGCGACCTCTGGCAGGGCTTGCAGGCCGTGCGGCACGCGGCCACCAGGCGCGCGGCGAGTTCGGTGTCGAGTTCCCGGCCGGCGGCGTACGGGAGTTCCCCGAGGGCGGCCATGTCCGGCAGCGGCGTGTGCGTGTGGAGAGTTCCGGCGGCCGCCGATGCGTGCGAGGCCCCGGTGCGCTGCGCCTTCTTCTTGGCGCGCGACTTCTTCCCGTGATTCTTGACCACAGCGGTCTCCGTCTCGTGGAGCGTGCAGCGGTTACCCATGACCCGATGCGCGCTCCGAGAAGGACTCGGCTGCGGGCATACGGAAGTGGTGGTTCGTGAAGGCGAACTCGGTTGGTGCTCCGCACTGATGCGCTGGGATCCCGATTACTCGAGGTCCTGGCACCTCCGCCTCAGATGGCTCCCAGTCATGGGCTGAGGCTTGGCTTGGGCCCGTGCGAGGGCCGTGCACAGCACGGTACCGAACGCCACCGACAGCGGGGCGCGGAACGCGCGAGATCCGCCCGAAAGAGGACGGCCGGGAAACCCCGGAGTTCGCCGGCGGACAACTCCCGGCGCCCGCCCAGGGTGTAAAGCCACCTGTACACCAGGGTGTGACAGGCGCTGTCCCGCACACCCGCTCCGACCTGCGCGTCCTGCCCCCCAGAGATGTGCCCACCCACTCCCCTCGTCCCTCAGAGAGTGGGTGGGCACATTTCAGTTGGTCAGGAGGTCGGAGCGGGTGTGCGGGACAGCGTGAAAGTACGGGGAGAAGGCAGCAGATAACAGATTTGGACAGATTCGGGGCGGGTGAGGCTGGTGTGACGGGGGATCGGGAGTTTCAGGTCGAGGAGTACGGGGCGGGGGCAGGGAGTTCGGCGGGCGGGTTGTCGGCGGCGGTCTGGGCGAGGACGGCTTGCAGGCGCTCGGAGAGGCCGGCGAGTTTGTCGGACTCGGCGTGGTCACGTTCGCGGCGGGTTTCCTCGGCGTCGAACTCGGCGAGCTGTTCGTCCCAGCTCTTGGCGTGGGGTCCGTAGTGCTCCGGGAAGACCCGGGCCAGCCACCAGGCCGACGCCCGCCAGTCGGGCCGGAGGTAGCGCACCTGGCGCTCCTCGACGTCCAGACCGGTGACGGGGTCGGTGTAGGTGCGCACGCGTTCCTCCAGGACCAGGCTCCCGGCACCGGCCTGCAGGACCCGGGCGAGCGCCTGTGTGGCCATCTGTGCCCGGGCACGTTCCACCCGCCGGTGAAGGTCCAGGTACGGCTCGTCGCGCGGGTCGACGGGTATCCCGTCCTCGTGGGCCTCGGCGGCGTCGCGGCCGCGGGCGATCCACCGGGCGAGGGTGGCGCGGGAAACCCCGGCGGCTTCGGCGGCGAGGGAGGTGGCGGCCCCGACGGCGGAGGCTTTGACGATGGCGTCGACGCGGTCCGGGGACAGCAGGGAGGGGCGGCCCGGGCGGCGCTGGTGCGTTCTCATGCGGGCGGACCGTACGGGCCCCGGCCGCTACCGTCGCGGCCTTATCGCGCGTTGTGCGACAGACCCACGCGCGCGGGCGCGTGGTCTCACCAGCGGGGGTTCGACCTGTTGGCCCCAACAGGTCTAGATCCATTAGGCCCAACGGGTCGAACGTCGTCTGTCCTGCGGTTTCCTCGTTGGAAGGACGATCGGGGCGGGGGGCCGGTCGCGGCGGCCACAGGCGATACGGTCGGGGCGTGAACCGTACGGGAGCGCCGGGAGCCGGCCGATGAGGAGCGCCACATGTCCATGACCGTCCTGGGCCCGCTGCCCGAGAGTGCCGACCGCCTGGACGTGGTCAGGGAGTGGCGCATCGACGACCTGATCGACGTGCTGGGCTGCGAGAAGGAAGTCGTCGAGGCCGCTCTCGCCAAGCTCGACTACAGCCGTGACCTGCGCGCCCAACTGTTCGTGCCGCCGGAGCTGACCGTCCCCGCGACCTTCACCGGCGGGCACCGCACGTACGTGTGCGTGAACCAGAAGGGCGGCGCGGGCAAGACGACGACCGCCGTCGAGCTGGCCGCCGCGTGGGTGGCCATGGGCTACACGGTCCGCGTCATCGACGCCGACCCGCAGGAAGCCTCCCTGTCCGGCGAGTGGCTGCTGCCCAACTTCGAGGGCATCGCCGCGAAGGACCGCCACACCCTGACCGACGTCCTCTTTGACCGGCAGCCGCTGGACGAGGCGACGTACGAGACGTCCGTCCAGGGCCTCTACATCGTTCCCAGCGGTGACGAGCTGGCCACCGCCGAGTACGACCCGCGGGCCGCGCGGGACGGCAGCCTGCGCACCGCGATCCGCAAGTCCAAGGCGCCGGTGGACATCACGATCATCGACGCGCCGCCCGCCCTGGGGAAGCTGTCGATCAACGGCCTGATCGCCGCCGACCAGGTCATCGTGCCGCTCAAGGTCGGCGCGCTGGACCGCAAGGCGCTCGTGGACCTGCACAAGACGATCCGCCGGGTCCAGGACGACGAGAACCCGGAGCTGGTGGTGGCGGCCGCGGTGATGACGTCGTGGGACAAGAGCAACTACGCCGGTCTCGTCGGGGCCGCGCTGCGCCGCGACTTCCCTGAGGCGATCATCGCCCCGGCCCGCCGCAACGTTCAGGTCGCCGCAGCCGCCGACTTCGGTCTGCCGGTGCGCGCCCTGCACCCCCGGGCCACGACGACCGGCGACTACGACCAGCTCGCCCGTCTCCTCCTGCCCGTGAAGGGAGCAGCAGCATGAGCCCGAAGCCCTTCGGTGACAAGGACGCCGATTCGAGCGGAGGCGGGGCCGGCGGCCGGACGACCGGCGGCAGCAGCATCCTCGGCAAGCTGATCGGCGGCCAGCAGGTGCCCGGCGGGAAGTCGAAGGTGCCCGCGTACGTGACCAACGATCTGCTGGAGCGGCTGCGCGACACGGTCGTCGCCCTGCAGCGCAACCCGGACGTGGAGATCCCGCCGGTCTCCCTGTCCGCGTTCGTCGAGGCCGCCATCGCACTGGCCGTCGAGGAGGCGGAGGAGCAGCACAACGGCGGCCGCCGGTTCCCGTCCCGGCCGAACGCCAAGCTCAAGACTGGCCCGCCGGTCGGCTGACTCGCGATCCCAGGGCCTCGCCGGGCGACCGGCGGGGCCCTTCGCTTTGCACGTCAGGGACGGTTGGGTCTGTTGGTCCTAATGGGTCTAATTCCTCGTTCGGTCCGTGCGGCTGTCCGGACGTGGCTACCGTGCGATCCGTGAAGAACAAGTCCGTCGACGTCCTGGACGAAGTGCCCGAGCTCCAGGAGGCGGTCGAGTCCGCCTGCCAGGCCGCCCCGTCCGAGGCCCGCGAGCGGCAGATCCGCGCCCACGCCCGGGAGCTGGTCCGCGCCCTCAAGCACCCCGACCACCCGCTCGACGTCGACGCGGACCTGGCGGACGTCTTCGAGCGGGACGCGCTCAAGGCGTACGAACGCCTCGCGCTCGTCGGCGAGCTGCGCGACCGGGGCGCCAAGCGGCCTACCTCCGAGGCCACGGCGAACGTCCGCTCCGGGGTGATGGCGCTGCTGCAGCGCGAACTCGGCCTGGAGGTCGTCCACCTGCGCCCGCAGGAGGAGCAGCCCCGCAAGGAGCCGGTCGACGTCCACCGCCGCGAGCGGATGCGCACCAGCCTGCAGACCGTGGCCGACTACATCGGGCGGCGCACCCACTGGACCGCCGAGGGCGGTCTGCTGACCCGGGGGTTCCCCCGCTGGGTGCGGATGCTGGCGATGTCCTCGGTCACCCTGGACACCGGCTCCCGGGTCGGTGAGCTGTGCGCGCTTCGTCTGGAGGACCTCTCCCCCGCGCTGGAGGAGGTCCGCATCGTGCGCCGGCCGCAGAACGCCCGCCCCGACGACCCGGTCTCCGTCGAGGTCTACCCGCTGCGCCGCGCGACCCGGGCCGCCCTCATCCGCTGGTTCCTCGTGCGCCGCCTGCTGATGGTCGACGTCACCGGCAGCGCCGACGCCGTATGGGTGTCCGTGCGCGGCAACCACTCCGGCGAGGTCGAGGAGGAGAGCGGCCCGCAGCACCGGCCCGCCGGCACCACCCTGCAGCCGCGCGGCGCCCAGCGCGCCTACACCGCGGCGGTCGCCAAGGTGAACGCCGAACTCGGCGGCACCGAGGGCTGGAGCCCGCTCCCGGAGCGGATGGAGCAGCTGCGCCGCGGCGTCGCCGCCCCCGAGCTCCACCTCGTGCCGCCCCGCCCGGACGCCGAGAAGGCCGCCGAACTCATGGACCGGCTGGAGAAGGCCGGCCGCCAGCTCGCAGCCCTGCCCGACGCCAAGGCCACCGCGACGACCGGCCGCGCCGCCCGCGATGAGGCCCGGCACGTTCTGCGCGAGGCGTGGCGGCTCGGCATCGAGCACCAGGTGCAGCTCGACGTCCTGGCCGACTCCGGCCTGCTCGCCTACGACACCCCGCGCGCCGGATGGGAGCCCGAACTGCTGCGGGCCCTGGACCGTGCCGCCCGCCTCGCCCCGCTGTAGACCCGTTGGGTCCAACAGGTCCAACCCGGCCCCGCTCCGCTTCGGCAAGCGGGGCCTTCGCATGTCCGGGCCGCCGCGCGGCCGGAACGTGCCGCACCTGTCCGTGGCGAAGTCCACCATGGGCCGGTACCACCCGCCGACCGCAGGAGAACCGCGTCCGTGATCCGTGCCCACCACCGGCTCAAGGGCGGCGCCGTACAGCTCGGCGCCATCGGCCCCGGCCTGCCCGGCCCGTTCGGCGTCTGGCCCGCCGACGACCACCACGACGAGGACCAGGAGCACGAGCTCGTCGTCGACCCCGCGATGGAGACGAGTACCTGATGACGACCGAGCACCGCGGCCTCGCCGGGCCGTACACCGCGTACGACGGGCTGCCCGTCCTGCACGCGACGGAGGTGAAGCTGCCGCTGATCCATCCGTACGCCCCGGTCGAGGCCGGACGCTACGTCACGCCGGGCGGCGGACGGCTGACCATCCGGAAGGCCGAGAAGAGTGCCCACCTGCGGATCACGCTGGATCACCTCGGCTGCCCCGCGCAGTGCACCGAGGAGAAGAACGCCGCGTTCCGACGGCTCGCCCTGGCCGCGGAGGGCTACTGCGTCCAGGCGAAGTGCCGCCACCACGCCGCGTTCGGCGACGGGGTGCTGCGCTCGTTCGAGGTGCGCACCGGCAGCATCCCGCTCACCGCGTTCGTACGCGCTGCGCTAGCGGTCGAGCTGGGTGACCCCAGCCTTGCCGACCGGCTCCTGCAGGAGGCCGAAGCCCGGTTCGGGCCCGTGCGCCCGGCCGAGGGGCTGAGCAGGGAAGGCCAGGCAGAAGCCGGTTAGGCCCATTGGATCCAACGGGTCTTACCTAGGGCATCGCCGGGACCGCGAGCGGCTTGGGGTAGGCGACCCACACAGGGCTGTCGACGCCGCGCAGGTTGGGGGCGTGCTTGGCGAGGGCGGGCAGGAAGCGGTCCGGCTTGCCGTCCACGCCGTGGATCACCTTCACCGGCCTGCGGGTGGCGTCGGCGAGGGCCTGCGCCTGGTCCATGACCGCGACGACCGTGTCGTTGAAGCGGGCGATGCCGGTGGCCGGCCCCGCGCACTCCGGGCCGGTGAGTCCGACCAGGACGCGAGCGTGCCAGCCCTGCGGCTCGCGGGTGTAGTCGACCATCACGCGCAGCAGCCACGCGGCCTGTTCGTTCTCGTCGAGGCCGTCGATCCCCTCGCCCTCGCGCATTCGGTCGAGGCGGTCCTCGCCGGGGCCGGGCGTCGCCGCGACGGCGTTCATCCACTGTTCGAAGTCGCTCATGCCCGGTCAACGAGCGACGGAGACGGACAGTGCGCCCGCGCGCCTGGCTGTCGTACGAGGGCGGCCGTACGGTCCGGTTATGGACGACAGCGGCCCGGAGGCGGGCCCGCGCTGCCTGTGGTGCGGACAGCCGCTCGGCGAGGGCCCTGCGAGTCGACGGTACTGCGCGCGGCCGCGCCTGTGCCGGGACCGGGCGTACCGCGACCGGCGACGGGCGAAGGCTGCGATGCCCGAGCGGCTGGCGCTGGCCCGCGCCGGCCACCGCGTCGACGAGCAGGTGCAGGCGATCCGCGAGGTGCTGCTGCAGGCCGTCCTGCAGGGCGACGCGTGGCCCGGCGTGTTCTCCCTGGCGGCCGCTGTCCTGGAGCGGCGCACGCAGGACTTGGTGCGCGTGTGCGTCATCGAGGACCGGGCCGCGGGCACGACGTGGGCGCAGGTCGCCGAACCCTTCGGGATCACGCCGGACGCGGCCCGCAAGCGCTGGGGCCACTGGGGTCTCGCTCACCGCGAGGAGATCCCGGAAGGCCAGGAGAATCCCTGATCAGGCTGGGTCGGACCCATTGGACCCAATGGGTCTAATCGGTGAGGCCGTGGCGGGCGGCGTGCAGTTCCTCCAGGAGCCCCAGGACCTCGTCGCGGGCGGCGGCCGCCTCGGTGCCGGCGGGCAGCTCGGCGCCGTAGGAGTCGAGGATCAGGCGCAGCGCGCGCAGCCGGGCGGCGAGGCCGGGGCCGTCGAGCTCGCGGTGCCAGGTGTCCAGCTTCTCGGCGGGGGCGGTGCGGGCGAGCTGCGGCCAGGAGTCGTCCAGGCAGGCCAGGGACCACACGGCGGCGCGCAGCCGGGGCGCGTTGGCCCGGCACCAGGCTTCTCCGGCCCGGTCGCGGGCCCGCTCGGCGCGCTGGCGCTCGGGGTAGCGGTCGCCGCGGTAGGTGGCGGCGTCGCGCTCCAGCCGTACGAACCGGCTCTCGGCGCTGGAGCGGGTGGCCAGGCCGAGGGAGTCGGCGACCTGCTGCCAGGAGGCCCCGCGCCGCCGGGCGGCCCGGGTGAGGTCGCGCTCCAGGGTGTCCAGCGCGGCGCGGGCCTCGTCGAGCTGGGTGAGCGCGGCGAGGACGTCGTCGGCCGGCACCTCCGCCTGCTCGGCGTCGTCGAGGCCGTAGCGGTCGGCGGCCGCGCGTACGGCGTGCATCACCCGCACCGGCTCGATCCAGTCGCGACCGCCGCTGTACTTCGTCAGCAGCAGCGTCTCGGCGCCCTCCAGGAGCTGCTCCCGGGCCTCCGGGTCCATCTTCGCCATGGCGGGCAGCCTGCCACCGGCGCCGCCATGTCCGCGAATCGCGTACCGGAGCGCGGGAGCGTTCACTCAGTGAACATCGCATTTGCGGATGATCTAGCCCAAACAGCGCTGCGACCTGGCCGGATACCGGCGCGCCCGGCTCGGGGATCATGCAGAACAGGCCCGAGAAGAGGCGTGAAGGGGGTTCAGAGCCTCTATCTCCGTGTCATCGCCGGGGAGTGCCGATCGGGCCACGAGAGCCGCACAGGGCCACTCAGGGACGCTCCGCCCCGCTCTTGTAAGTCGCCGCGCGAAGCGCGTCTGTAGTCATCGGCGGAGCCGATGGGGCTTTGAAAGGTCGTGCCCGAAGGGCTCCTTTCTAGTTCTGACCTGCACGTTCCCCCCAGCGTCAGCCCCACGGCGCGGCCCGTCACCCGAATGGGTGACGGGCCGCGCCTCCCTCCCTCTGGGCTATTAACAGGCCCTTGCGCTCATTACTCGCGGGTGTTGTCCGGCGCATGACCTGCCTGTTTCCGGCCATCCGCCGTCCCGACCTTGGGTCACTGCTCCGCTTCCAGCGTGAGGGGGTCAAGATCGTTCGCGCTCGGATGGGGCGGAGAAGTGCTCTGAGCTGGAGTGATGGGTGCGGCCGGTGCCGCACCCATCACCTCCTGGAGGTGGCGCAACGGCCTGTTAACAGGAGCGTTCCGTCTCGGAACGGGGCCGGTGTTCCGACTCGGAACGGGCGGCGCGTTCCGTCTCGGAACACGTCCGCCGGCGGAACGGAGACGCACGACGCCCCCGGCGCGGGAGTGCGCCGGGGGCGGTCTGTGTGACTAGACGAGCGGCAGCCTGCCACCCGGACCGGTCACTGTCGCGGGGTCAGCCGGTCAGCCGCAGGCCGCCCGCCGATTCGTACATGTGTCCGATTTTCAGGTCTGCGCCATGTCCACGAACCGGCTGTAGTGGCCCTGGAAGGCGGTCGTGATGATCGCGGTCGGCCCGTTGCGGTGCTTGCCCACGATCAGGTCCGCCTCGCCCGCGCGGGGCGACTCCTTCTCGTACTGGTCCTCGCGGTGCAGCAGGATCACCACGTCGGCGTCCTGCTCCAGCGAGCCGGACTCGCGCAGGTCGGAGACCTGCGGCTTCTTGTCGGTGCGCTGCTCGGGCCCGCGGTTGAGCTGCGAGAGCGCGATGACCGGGACCTCCAGCTCCTTGGCCATCAGCTTGAGCTGGCGGGAGATGTCGGAGACCTCCTGCTGGCGGGACTCGGGGCGGCGGCCGCCGCCGTACTGGAGCAGCTGCAGGTAGTCGATGACGACCAGGTCGAGCTTGCCGCGCTGCTTGAGCCGGCGGGCCTTGGTGCGGATCGACATGGCGGTCAGCTCCGGGGAGTCGTCCAGGAGCAGGCTCCCGGCGTCGACGCGGGCCTTGGCCTTGGCCATCCGGCTCCAGGCCGCCTCGTCGAGCTGGCCGGCGCGGATGTGGTGCAGCGCGACGGAGCCCTCGGCGGACAGCAGCCGCATGTGGAGCTCCTTGCGGCTCATCTCCAGGGAGAAGAACGCGCTGGTGAGCTGGTGCTTCAGGCTCGCGGCCCGGGCGATGTCCAGGCCGAGCGTGGACTTGCCCATCGCCGGGCGCCCGGCGATCAGGATGAGCTGGCCGGACTGCAGGCCCAGGGTCAGGCTGTCGAGGTCGGTGAAGCCGGTCGGCACGCCAGTGAGCTCGCCCTTCTTGCGCTTCCCGGCCGCCTCGATGTCGTCGAAGGTGTCGTCCATGCCCTCCGAGGCGTCCATCAGCGACTCGTCGCCGCGGTGGCGGACCACGCCGTACAGCCGCTCCTGCGCACGCTCGACCAACTCGTCGGTCTCACCGTCGCGGGCGTACCCGCTCGCCGCGATGGCCGTGCCCGCCTCGACCAGGTTCCGGGCGACGGCGGCCGCGTAGACGATCTCGGCGTAGTACTCGGCGTTCGCGGCGGTCGGTACCTGCTGGACCAGCGTGTGCAGATACGTCGCACCGCCGATCTTCGTCAGCTCGCCAGTCGTGGTCAGGTGCGCCGCGACCGTGATCGGGTCGGCAGGCTCGCCCTTGGCGACGACGTCGAGGATCGCCCGGTAGACCGTTGCGTGCGCCGGCCGGTAGAAGTCCGAGCTCTGCAGGATCTCGGTGACGTCGCCGATGGCGTCCTTCGACAGCAGCATCCCGCCAAGGACGGACTGCTCCGCGTCCAGGTCCTGCGGGGGGATGCGCTCGAAGTCGCGCGGGTCGATGTCCTCGCCGGAAGCGGCGGGGGCGGGGATGGCTACGCTCATGGTGGATCTCCGTTCACGAGATTCGGGCAGCGGCCGGGCCGGGCAAGGTTTCCGGCCGCTGCTGTTGTTCGGGGAAGGTCGGGCAGTCAGGACGCGGCCGCGAGTGCGGGGGCCTTGCGGCACTCGCACTGGCCGATCGGCAGGAAGGTCTCCGGGTCCTCGGCGAGGCCGGACCCGTTGCACTTCGAGCACTCCGGCGCGGCCGCCGCCGGGTGAGCACCCGCACCGGCCGGGGCCGCCGGGAGCTTCTTCAGGTGCATCCGGTAGATCGCCGTCGGGTTGAAGACGCGTTCCGGGTCGCAGCTGCGAGCCAGGTGGTTGCGCAGCTTCGGCGCCGTCCAGCCCACGACCACGGCATCGACGGCGAGCGGCAGCAGCATCTCCGCCACCTCGTCGCGGTTCATCCGGTCCCGGCCGGGCAGGCCCAGCAGCATCTCCAGCAGCTCCGCACGCTGCTCGTCGGCGGCCTGGCCGTCGCGGGGCGCGGGCACCTCGGCGGCAGCCGGAGCAGGGTCGTCTTCCGGCGCAGCCGTCTCTCTCGTCGTCGTCTCGACCGGGGTCGACTCCTGGGGTTCCGGTGACGACGGTGAGCCAGGGAGAGAGATGTTCTTCTGGGGATTGATCTTCTTACGTCGGTGATCCTCCGCGTGCGGTTCATCCGCGTGCGGAAAATCGCATGACGGGTCTGAGCTGGGGCTTTCCTCCGTGACGCGGTTTTCGCATGACGGGTCTGAGCTGGGCTTTTCCCCTTCGCCGCCTTCCGGGGCCGGGATGCTGATGACCAGCCCGTCCGGCATGTCCGTGATGAAGTACTCGACGGAGCCGAAGGAGCCCTTCTTGGCCTTCGGGTTGTCCTTCGTCGGGCCGTCCACCCGCTGCTGGTCCCGCTGGAGGTAGCCGAACTCCTCCAGCTCGTTCAGGCCCGTGCGCACGGCGCTGACGCCGTCTGTGCTGAAGGACGTCAGCGACTCGATGGACAGGCCGAAGCCGTCCCGGTGGGTGCTGATGAGGCCGAAGATGCCCTTGGCCTTGTAGGACATGCGCCTGTCGCGGAAGACCGCGTTGTGGATGCGGGTGAACTGCTGCTCGAAGACGTCGGCGGCCATCGGGCCCCGGCGGATGAAGCCGTTGGCGGTCATCGGGTCACCGCCGGCGCGGCCGGAGCGGACAGGGCGGGGAGGACGCTCGTGGGCGCCGGGTTGCTAGTCACCCTGGCGTTGTACGTGCCAAAGCGGACACCATCGTTTTCGCAGCTCACGGCGCGATTTAGCTCAGAAGTCTTAGTCACGGCGCCTTCGTACGCGGCCGCGAGGGTTACTGTCGCGGGCTCTGCGGAGGCGGGCCGGAGGGGGCGGTGCTGCGGGTGGTGCATGGGGTGCGATCTCTCCCAATCGGGGTAGAGAGTCGCACGTCGGTGATCATCACCAGGTAACCGGACGGGCCTATCAGCGGTGCTGCATAAAGGCCGTGTGGGCGGTTACCCTGGCTGATGGTGACCGGGCCCGACAGGGTCGGGAGCCCGGCATCAGCCGACGTACGACTCAGGAGCTGTGGCTTGCTAGGGCCGGGGACTGAGTCAAGTTGTGAAGGTCGAGAGCCGCTCCTGTTGGCGCAGGGGCGGCTCTCGGCGTTACGGGGCGCGAGCGGTCATGACGAACATGGTGGAGTCCTTCCGCCGGTTGGGGAAACCGGCGATGAGCTGGTAGAAGGCGGCGCACCCGGTGATCGTGCCGGACGACGTCCGTGTGTTGTACCGGGTTTCCGACGCGAGTACTCCGAGATCCCGTTCTCCGGGAGAGAACTTGCGGAGGCGTCCCGCCACACGGGAAGCACGGACCGCCAACGGCGTGTCACCGTGTCCCGCTGGCCCACCGTCAGTGGGTACGCGTAGCCTGCAACGCATCGCAGGCACCTCCTTGTCAGGTGCTTGGTCACGTCGCCGACCACCACAACCGGCGAGCGCGACCGGCAGGCCCCCACGGGGGCCTGTTCGCGTTTCGCGGGCCATCTTGCCTCCTTCCGGCCGATCGGCGTGGGTTAGCGGGTCGATTGCGGAGTGTCGCCGTTGGCCAGGGCGGTCAGGACCGTCGCCGGGCGGCCGTCGTAGACGAGAGGCGACTCACCCGGCCCCGGCGCCACGAAGCGGCTGCCGTGGCGTCGCAGGTCGTCCTCGCTGAAGTACATGGCATTCGGGTCGTCGTAGGTTGCCCGATTCCGTTCGTCGATCCGCTTCCACAAGGTGTCGTGGTTGCCGGGCAGGTAGACGAGGACGACGTCAGCACCCGCCAGTTCGCCCAGCTCCCGCCACTGGTTGCGCTCCTCGACGGTCCAGAAGCCGTGATCCACCACCACGTCCTGACCGTCGAGCAGTGCGGTCCTCAGCTCGGTGGCGACTCGGTCGAGGATCGGCCGCTCCCTGATCCGGTACTCCCCGCGCGGGAAGTCCCGTCCGTAGTGGCCGTGCTCCCGCCAGACCTGCTCATCAGGGCACATGCGGGCGAAGCCTTGCCGCTCCAGCTCGCGGGCGAGCGTGGTCTTCCCCGAGCCAGGAAGACCGGCCATCAGAACGCACCGGGGTGCGCGGGGCTGAGTCACCGGCCCACGCCCGAGGTCTCGACACGAGTCCGGCCGGGTGCGCCGAGGTCCACGCCGTACTCCAGCGCCTGGCCGTCGCGGTCGCGGAACAGAGCGGTCAGGACGAGGATCGCGTGCGATCCCTCGTCGGTCAGCTCCAGGAGCTCCGCGTCCTCCGGGGTGGCGACACGAGCAGCGGTCTCGCAGTCGCGTTCCACGGCCTGGCGGCCAGTGGCGCGGGCGATGACGTCGAGCGACGTTCCGCCCTGCAGGCGTTCTCCGCGTAGAAGTTCTGGAGCCACCCGCGCGAACTCCCGAGGGATCCAGGACGTCGAGTGGGCGACGATGCCGTGCCGGTCGCGGTAGACACGCGTCCGGCGGACCACCTTGGTGCCGGCCGCGATGCCCAGCGCCGCCGCAACCTCCGGCGGCGCGTCGGCCAGCCCGGCCGCATGGCCGTCGGATCGCTCGCCCGCCCCCCACGACGAGCCGGTGGTCCTGCCGCGCTCCAGTCGCTGCGCGGCGGAGGAGAGCGGGACAGGCTGACCGATCTTGACGTACGCCGCGGTGGCGTCGTCCGACCGCTTGAACCGCGGCCACCGCTCCCCCACCGGGTCGGCGAGCTCCGCCTCACGAGTGCGGGCGATTAGTGCGGCCGGACCCTCGGTGCGCAAGAGCGTAAGCAGATCGTGCCAGGTGAGAGCTCCGAAGGAGTCGACCAGGCGGCTGGCGCCGTCGGTCAGTAGCGCGGCCTGCTGGACCCTCGCGAGTTCCACGGAGCCGGTGATGGCTTCGTCGGCGGCCGCCGGGTCGGTGGCCGCGACCCAGTAGCCG
>NZ_JAGJBY010000004.1 GCF_020010905.1 Streptomyces acidiscabies
AACCTGAGACAAAGACACCATTGGTGCGGCAGACTCGGGCCATGAGCCCACACCTCCGCTCCGCCGTCGACGTCGCATCAGGCGTCAAGACCCGCGCCGTCATCTACTGCCGCATCAGCCAGGACCGAACCGGCGCCGGCCTCGGCATCGACCGGCAGCGCGAGGACTGCGAAGCCCTCGCCGCCCGGATGGGCTGGGAGGTCGTCGAGGTCTACGTCGACAACGACGTGAGCGCGTTCAGCGGGAAGCTGCGCAAGGGGTACCGGCAGATGCTCGCCGACCTCAACGACGGCAAGGCCACCATCGTCATCGTCTGGCACACCGACCGCCTCCACCGCTCACCCACCGAGTTGGAGGAGTACATCGACCTGTCGGACAGGCGTGGGATCGCGACGCACACCGTGCAGGCCGGGAGCATCGACCTCACCACACCATCCGGACGGATGACCGCCCGCATCCTCGGCGCCGTGGCCCGCCAGGAGTCCGAGCACAAGGGCGAACGCGTCGCCCGCGCCCGCCGCCAGAAGGCACTCAACGGAGAGTGGACGGGCGGCATCCGCCCGTTCGGATGGGGCATGCCTACGGGCGAGACACGGACGGTCACCGACCCGGAGACGGGCGAGGAGACCGAGGTCGAGGTGCTCGACATGAGCAAGGCCCGGCCCGACGAAGCCGGGGCGGTGCTGTACGGAACCGATCTCGTCCTCGTCGGCGGGTCGGTCCGCTCGTTCAAGAAGTGGCTCAAGGACAAGGGCTTCACCACGACCCTCGGGAACGACTTCAGCCACCAGGAAGCCCGCGCGATCCTGATGCGCCCCCGGAACGCCGGCATCGCCGTCTACAAGGGCGAGGAGGTGGGGCGCGGCAAATGGGACCATCTCGTGCCTGAGGAGAAGTTCAGGGCCTGCGTGGCGATCCTGAAGGACCCGTCCCGGGTGACCACCCCGGGGGCACAGCCGAAGTGGGTCGGCTCGGTGCTCTACAAGTGCGGCCGTGACTGCGACCAGACCATGACCGTCACCCAGTCCGGCGGCCGGAGTTACCCGTCGTACCGGTGCCCGACCGGGCACGGCGGCGGCCGGCGCGCCGAGGCCGTCGACCAGTACGTGGAAGACACGATCGTCGAGCGGCTGTCGCGCGACGACGCGCACGAACTGCTGGAGGCCGCCCCCGAGGGCGTTGACGTCTCCGCGTTGCAGGCCGAGGCGGAGCAGGTGCGGCAGCGCATGAAAGACCTGGGCGGCCTGTTCGGCACCGGGCAGATCGAGATGACCGCGTTCACGGAAGGCACCGATGCCGCACGCGGCCAGCTGGAGGGGATCACGCGGCAGCTGGCGCAGGCCGCGCGGGTGGACCCGCTCGTCGACCTGGTGGGGGCGCCGGACGTACGGAAGGCATGGAAGGCCCTGCCGCTGGACCGACAGCGCACGGTCCTGCGGTCCCTGGTCACGGTCACGCTGCTGCCGCCACGCCAAGGCCGGATGCCCAACGGCGGATACTTCGACTACGACGCCATCCGCTTCGACTGGCTTCGCGGTAAGCCTTCAACGGGTGCTTAATTTTAATTTAGCCCGACCAGCGCCGAATAGCCTCCCGTTGGCGGCATATCCGCCTCACCCTTCGGAGGGCTCGACACTTCCAGCTTTCATCCACGATGGCAGGATAGGGAAGAGCCTTAATCGCCCTCAAACGCCGAATCACCATCGTGACGAGAGTAAGTTTCCAGCACGCCCAAACTTGGCTCAATAAATTTCATCAGCCCTTCCGGAACGTGCGGCAAAATCCACCCCTTCTCTTTCATGTCCTCCCTGAATCCGCGGATACTCCCGGCGATACTGGCCACTTCCTCATCATAGGAATGAACCGAGTCCTTCAACCATCGCTCCGCATCAAGCTGTCGACGGACGTCGCGGCGCTCCTTGGCCAGCTGCCGCAATCGCTCCACCAACTCACCTAGTCGCTCCACCTCGGCGGTGGAGGTCTCTCCGCCCCGGTAGCCAGAGACGCGCTCCTTCAGCATTCGCACCTCTTGTTCAACCGATTCGGTTTCAGTAGCAATCACAATCGCTCTGGACGATAGCTCGTCGTGCGCTTCAAGAGCTTCCAGATACACCTTCACCCCTTCATCTCGACGCAGCAACGCAACCTCAAGGCGTTCAATATTGCGCTGATGCCAGACGTAGGAAGGAATGGGAGCCTCCGCCGTGGGGACATAATTTCCTCCCAACTTTCTTTTACCAGAGATCCACTCAAGGACATCGAACGGGGCGGCAGTTTCCGAGGGTAGAAATTCAACCTCCTCTTCGTACCCCACAGGAAAAAGCAACTGCCCGGGAGCAACGTCAAGGGCCGCCGCAAGCACCAGAACCTCGGCCACGGTGATCGTCGCCCTTCGGCCGCTCTCAAGGTTCGCCAAGACAGAGCGCTGAATCGGCATGCCGAGTGCCGCGCATCGGTCGGCTAGCTGCTTCGCGCTCAGCCCCGCCCTCTGCCTGTGCCGTCGCACCTCCTGGGCGACTCCGAGCGCGAACCTCTCGGACCAACCGAACGCATCTGGATTTTGTGTCATGACGAGCACGATCTCACGCAACTTGTGCTCGGACAAGACAGGATTGCTTGACATCACGTGAACCACAGGGGCAGACTCCAGTCACCTCCCCAGGAGCACAGATACAGCGAAGGGTGTCAGGAATAATGACAACTCTGGCGAGGGGAGCTCTGGGTCGAGACGAGATCCTGAAGCTTCCTGCCGCTATTGACATCGAAACGGCAGCCCGGGCCTTCGGCTTGGGCCGCACGACCGCATACGCCCTGGCCAAGTCCGGAAACTTCCCTTGCGGCCTGATCAAGGCGGGGCAGTCGTACCGGGTGATCACAGCGGACCTGATCCGTGTCTTGCAGATCCTTCCTGGACAAGGCGACGGCGCCGAACCTTGCCCGTCCGACGCCGCCTGAGAACGCATCAATCCACACCAGAGCTACCCAGCAAGACGGCGGCACCCGGGGCCTTGCCCGCCCCATCAGTGCCGCCGCCGGAAAGAGAACGTCCTCATGACGATTCTGGCACACAGCCACACCCCGTCAACGGTGACGCCGAACCCCGCCGAGCAGCGCGACGGCATCACCGTCATGATCGGCCGGTGCCTCCCCGGCCTGTCGCCGCACCCCACCGACGTGTGGGAGACCACCGACATGGCCCCCCAGTACCACTACGAGGCCCTGTACGACCCCACGCAGATCACCCTCGCCGACGCCGAGACGGCCGTCCGTATCGCCCTCGCCGCCGACGGCAAGCACGTCAGCCGCTTCCTCAACGAAGACACCCCCCGCACGATGGCCTTCACCGACAAGGTCACCGGCCAGAAGCGCCCCTTCGTCTGCCTGCCCGGCTGCGACATGGACCACCGCGCGGACACCAACACCCCCACGTACGCGGAAGACGTCTACTGCAACATCCCCGGCGGCGCCGGATCGCTCCCCCTGATCGGGTCGCTGTGTGACGAGGGCTTGCGGGAGTTCACGGTCCTCGGCTGGAGCATCAACGTCGACCCGTACTCGACCCGCCTCGGCCGGCGCATGCCGCACGTCAACATCGAGTACATCGACGAGCACTACATCGAGGACCTCGACCCCGACAGCCTGGAGACCGTCATCCACGTCCTCCAGGAGCGCGTCGACTCCCTGCGCACCGCCCACACCCAGCTCGTCGCCCTCCGCGCCGCCTACCGCAACCAGTCGGCGGTGACCGCGTGAAGACCACCGACGACACCACACCGACGCCGAGCGGACCCAGCAGCGGGGGGTGCTCCCTGTCCGCCGACGAGCGCGGCCCCGAATGGATGGCCCGCTACGGGTGCCCGCCGTTCTGCCAGCTCGACCACGCAGGCGCCGACGGCGAGCCCGGCTGGCACTCGACCGCGCCGATCGAGACCCGGATGCGTGACATCGACGCCGAAGGCCCCGCCGACGTCCCGTTCCTGTCCGCCCAGGTCGTCGTCCACAACGACAGACCGCAGGCGTACGGGCGCCACACGAAGCTGTGGCTGCACTACGGGCTGACGACGGGGGAACTGACCGCAGCGCGGGCGCGGGAGGTGCTGACGGAGATGCGCGGGTTCTGCGCCGAGCTGGAGGCTGTCGTCGACGACGTCGAGGTGATCGGAGCCGACGACTTCGAGGGCGACCCGGAAGTGGCCCGTCTCGACCGCGAGGCGGAGGACCGCCGTATCCGTGCGATCTCCGAGCGACGCTCGTGATGGCGATCCCCGCCGTGCTGGCCGGGGGTGCTCGCAGCATCCCCGGCCGCCCGGCCGCCGACCGGCCCGTCCGCGACCCCGACCCGACCCGCAACGCCGCCTACTGGGCGCGCATTGACGCCATCGTCGACACAGCGCCGCCCCTGAGCGACGAGCAGCGCGCCGTCATCCGCACCGCGTTCCACCAGCCCGCACTCAAGGAGACGGCGTGAGCGAGTTCAACGAGATCGCTTCGGCGATCACCAACAGCCCCGACTGGTACGCCGCGATCCAGCAGTCCCGCACGCTCCTCCACCGCGAGAACCCCAGCGGTGTGGACTGCACCACCATCGGACATCACGCCTGGCGCCAGCTCACCCCGATCCAGCAGGCCAAAGCACTGCCCGACCTGTTCACCGCGTACCTCGTGCAACTGCACGAGGAAGAGCGCGCGGCCAAGCTCCAGGCCACCGCGTCGGTGAAGACGTACCTCGAAGGCGACGACGAGTACATCCTCCAGGACGCCCTGCAAGGGGTCCGCCCGATCGGCGAGGACACCGTCATCGACGGAGTGTGCGCCTCGGCCCTCGCGAACGTCCTCGACGAACTGGACCTGCTCCGCCACCGCCTCGCCATGCGCGACCGCAAGGAGGGGGGCCAGTGACCCGGACCCCGCAGGACACGTTCCTGTCCGACCAGACCCTCGCCGCCGCACGCGACGCCGCCGCCGACCCGGGCCTCGTGCCCGTCGCGGTCGCCGCCGCCAACGGCGAGACCTGCACCTGGTGCGACTGCCCCGACGGCCCCAACTCCCCCCACAACCAGCCCGACTACCGCTGCGGCGGATGCCCCACCCCGGCGAAGTACATCGTCAGCACCTTCGCCGGACCCGACATCCGCTTCGACTACCCGGCCTGCGACCGCCACCACACCGGCATCGTCGCCGCCGTCGCCCACCTGGCAGGAGGTGCCCGATGACCGGGAACTGCCCCGGCAAGTGGCCGATCAAGCCCACCGATCTCAGCCCGTCCACGAACGACGAGTTGTACGTGCAGCTCACCGCAGAGAGGGCGCTGCACGAGATGGTCCTCGCCTCCATCAGACACGACCTGGAGCAGCAGCCCAGCGCCTTCACCGTCCTCACCGCCGCCCGCAACTGGTGCACCCGCATCACCGCGCTCGCCGACGAGGTCGCCAAGGAGAAACGCCGCATGGCATGAGCTGCGGGCGGGCGCCGAGTTCCCCCCAAGGCGCCCGCCCACGCCACACGAACCACCTGATCCAGCTCGTAGAAGAGAGCACGTTCGTGACCGACGGCCTCAGAATCCCCGCCGCGCTCCCGGCCGCCGCCGAGACCTACGCGGCAGCGGGCATCAAGGTCTTCCGCGTCCGCCGGAGCAAAGCGCCATACGCCAACTGCCCCCGCTGCGACCGGCAGAGCAGCCTGTACATCAAGCACCGCCCCGAAGAATGCCAGTGCGGCGTCCCCACATGCCACGGCTTCCACGCCGCCACTACCGACGTCGACCTCGTCCGCAAGTGGTGGCGCGAGGAACCGGACGCGAACATCGGAGCGCCCTGCAAGCTCAACGGGTGGGCCGTCGTCGACATCGACCCCCGCAACGGCGGTCGTGAGTCCCTCCAGAAGCTGGAGAAGCGCGTCGGCGTCCTGCCCGCCACCACCATGCAGATCACCGGCGGCGACGGACTGCACATCCTGTACCGCTCACCCGACTTCGACCTGCCCGGCCTGGGTGGACCCGGCATCGACTTCAAGCACAACGGCTACATCCTGCTCGCCCCGTCCGTGCACTCCTCCGGGGGCCGCTACCGCTGGGCGGGCGACGGGGCGTATCTGGCGCCAGCCGTCGACTGGCCCGGCGCCCTGCTGCCACGCAAGCAGCGCCGTCAGCTCCCGCCGCCACGGGCCACGCCCCGGCACCGGTTTCCCAGCCAGGAGCGGCAGCAGCAGCGTCCGGGTGGTGGCCGCATGTGGACCGTCGCGGACCTCGTCCAGCACGTCATGGATGCACACGAAGGCAACCGCAACAACGCCTTCTTCTTCGCCGCGTGCCGCGCACACGAGCTCGCCGAGCAGAACCTCATCAGCCTCAACGAGGCCGAGGGCGGCCTGTTGGCCGCAGCGTCCGCAGTGGGCCTGACCGACTCCGAGGCGCGCGCCTCGTTCGACAGCGCCTCGACCCGCCCAAGTGACCGGGGGTGGGTGGCTTGACGACCGACTTCGACCAGACCATGGACGCCTACTTCGGCCCCGACGGCGACGAGCCACCCATGGACTGGGGAGACGCGGACGCGCCTCCGTCGTCTGCCACGGCAGACGCTCGTGAGCCCGTGCCGCGAACGTGGGGTGCCCAGGACCTGAGGTCGGTCCTTGACGGCTCGTACAAGCCTCCCCAGCCCACCGTCGGCCGGCGGAACGACGGGGTCGGCCTCTTCTACCCGGGCCGGATGAACAGCGTCGCCAGCGAGTCCGAGGCGGGCAAGACCTGGTTCGCCCTGATCGCCTGCCTCCAGGAAATCAACGGCGGCAACCACGTCCTCTACCTCGACTTCGAAGACGACGCGGGCGGCGTCGTCGGCCGGTTGCTCTGCCTCGGCGCCAACCCGGCCGACGTCCTGGAGCGCTTCCACTACGTCCGCCCGGAGAACAGCCCAAGCGACATCGACCTCATCGACCTGGGGACCGTCCTCGACCACGAACCCACTCTCGCGATCGTCGACGGCGTCACCGAGGGCATGAGCCTCTTCGGCCTGGAGCTGAAGGACAACACCGACATCGCCAAGTTCGGGCGGATGCTGCTGCGCCCTTTGCAGAACTCGGGGGCCGCCGTCGTCACCCTCGACCACGTCGTCAAGTCCTCGGAGAACCGAGGCCGGTACAGCATCGGCGGCGTCCACAAGCTCAACGGGCTCAACGGCGTGATGTACATGCTGGAGAACCGGCGGCCCTTCGGCATCGGCGTGACCGGCAAATCAACCATCCGCGTCGCCAAGGACCGGCCCGGCCAGATCCGTAAGAACGGCCTGTCTCACTCCAGCGGCATGCACTGGTACGCCGACCTCGTCGTCAAGTCCGAGACCCAGGAGTACGCCGAGGCCCACCTCTACGCGCCTGTTCAGCGCGACGAGGAGGACCGCGAGGCCAGCGAGGAACAGCAGCGCATCAACGCCCTCAAGCGCAGGGTGTTGGACGCCCTGACTGGCGCCCGCGACCCGCTCACGGGCAAGGGGATCGAGGACCGCGTACAGGGACGCGCAGGCGACATCCGGAAGGCGGTCGCGGCCCTTGTCGACGAGGGCCGGGTCAACACCGCCTCAGGACCGCGCGGAGCCATCCTCCACAGCCTCCCCGCCTCGGGTACAGAAGCGGGCAATACGGCCTCGGGCGGGAGTCCGCCGACCTCGTCCCACCCTCCGGACGAGGTCGATTGAGCCAATCTGTCCGCTTTCGACCCTTCCCCTCGCTCGCCGCCCACGTAAACGACCTCGTCCCACCTCGTCCCACCTCGTCTGGGACGAGGTCGTGAGTCCTCGTCCCTCGTCCCACTTCTTTAGGTGGGACGAGGACGAGGTCACACAGACCCAACCGTCGCAGCGCCCCGGGACGAGGACGAGGTCACCTTCAGCCCCACGAACCGCGTTCCATGCCCGTTTCAACCCACCAAGCCGCATCACAGCAAGGGAGCCCGCCATGGCAGGCGAGACCGTAATCACCGTCGTCGGCAACCTGGTCGACGACCCCGAACTCCGCTTCACCCCGTCCGGCGCGGCCGTCGCCAAGTTCCGCATCGCCTCCACCCCCCGCGTCTTCAACCGCGAGGCCAACGAGTGGCGCGACGGCGACGCCCTGTTCCTCACCTGCTCCGTGTGGCGCCAAGCCGCCGAGAACGTCGCCGAGTCCCTCGCCAAGGGCGTACGCGTCATCGCCCAAGGGCGCCTCAAGCAGCGCTCCTACGAGGACGGTCAGGGCGTGAAGCGCACCGTGTACGAACTCGACGTCGACGAGGTCGGCCCGACCCTCGCCCGCGCCACCGCCAAGGTCACGAAGAACCCGGCAGGCGGCGGCAACCGTGGGGGGTCCCCCACGGATGACCCGTGGGGCGGGGCCACGCCCGCCAACGGCCAGCAGCAGGGCGGCGGCTGGGGCGGGCA
Source organism: Streptomyces acidiscabies (assembly GCF_020010905.1). Taxonomy (GTDB): domain Bacteria; phylum Actinomycetota; class Actinomycetes; order Streptomycetales; family Streptomycetaceae; genus Streptomyces; species Streptomyces acidiscabies. The sequence goes on from NZ_JAGJBY010000004.1 coordinate 8,409, forward strand.
GACCTCGGTGGGGCAGAGCCCCACGCAGCCCGCCGGCTACTCCGACGAACCCCCCTTCTAGCCATGGAGGCCCTGGTGCTGTCGTGCGGCGTGTGCGAGCGGGAGATCGAAGCCGGCTACCTGTGCGAGGGAGACCGCGTCGCGCTCGCCGCCCGGCTCGGCGAACTGCCCGTCCTGTACGCCGAGGTCGCCGAGTGCCTGGTCCCGCGCGGGCACGGGTGGGGCGACATCGTCGCAACCCGGAGCGGCGCCGGACCCCGGTCACCGCTGAACGAGGACGTCATCGACACGGTGAACTCGCTCCGGGCGGCCGAGCTCACGCACCAGTGGCGTGCCGACGTCCAGCGGGTGAGGTGGCCGCAGCACTCCGAACCGCCGGCGGCCGGGCTCGCCGCGGACTGCCGATGGCTCGGCATGGAACTGGACTGGATCGCCGCCCACTACCCGGCGGCCGGCGACCTTGCGCGGGAGATCCGGGAGCTGGAGGGCCAGGCCCGGTCGATCGTGGGGGACCCTGCGCCGCGCCGTCAGCGCATCGGCTACTGCATCGCGGTGACCGGTGACCAGGGCGCGGTGTGCGGGGCGGTCCTGTCCCGTCTGCCGGGTGAGACGGTGCGCTGCCGGTGGTGCCGGACGGAGTACCGGACCGAGCAGGATCTCCTGCTGCTGCGGCACTACCAGCCGAAGGAATCGGCGTGACCCGCTTGCGTCCCACCCCGGGGTTGGATACACTCCTCTCGATGGACGCCAAACCCTGGCGGGAACGGGTCCGCGAGGAAGAACAGCTGTTGGAGCAGCTGCGCATCCTCGCCTCCGAATCCGCCACACGACGCGCTGAAGCCCTTCGCGACGGCGTGAAGGATCTCGGCTCCGTCGCCGAAGTCGCCCGCGACCTCGGCCGGAGCTGGAACGCTGTCGACAAGGCGCTCAAGAAGCAGGACCGCAAGACCTCAACCGAATAGCCAGCGAGGGCCGGACGACAGCTCTCCACGGTGTTGGAGCACCGAGGAGGCGCGCGCGTCGCCCGACCCTCTACCGAACTACCTGACCTAACCAGGAGTCGGCATGACCGATCTTTCCGCGCACCCCGGTGCGCCCGCAAGTTCCCCGTCCCGTCGCCTTGTCGCGGCCGGCTACGTCCGCCGCGCGCCCCAGCCGTTGGCGTCCGACCGCGACAGCGAGATCCTGACCGCCGTCCGCGTCGCGCAGCGCATGCTGGACACCTACGGCGACAGCAGCGGCAACGACATCTACGCCTACGCCGAGGCGCACGGCGCCCTCGCCGAGGCCCTCCGTATCCTTCTGCGCGCCGTTGACGCCGACCACCTGATCCGCCGCGCCGCGACCCGTGAGGCCGCCCGGCAGCCCGGGTTCCCCACCGCGCCGCCCGCCGACCCGGCCGCCGCCGACGAGGCCGTCCGCCGCTCCGTCGCCCGCGCCTTCCCTGCCATCGCCGCGTTCCTCGACGACGAGGCCGGTGAGACCCGGTGACCGCCTACGACCCGCTGCACGACACCGCCAAGCAGTCCCGGATCATCCCCGGCCCCCTCGAAACCGAGCTGAGCCTCGCCCGCAAACTCCTCGACTCGATCGCCGCCTGGAACATCCACGACCACAACACGATGGTCCGTGCCGCCGCCAGCCTCGACTACCGCCTGCGCGCCCTCCTCGCCGCCGTCGAGACCGAGCGGGGTGAGAGCCGGTGAGCATCGAGCCCCGTACGGCGACCGTGAACGTCCTCGTCACCAAGACCCTGCCCGTCGCCGAGCCCGAGTGGTGCACCGGTCACGACGACCGCGCCCAGTTCCTCACCGACATCACCCACAACGGGCCCGAAATCACGGCGCGGATCACCGTCGCCGGGGCCACCGCCACGTTCCTCACGGCGTGGATCTCCCAGAGCCCCTACCTGCCCGACCCGGAGCCGCTGCCGGTCCTCGCGATCGAGATCGACGGCGACATCATCAACTGCGGCCCCGACGACGTCCGCACCTTCACCCGCCTGGTCCGCGCGCACTGCGACGTCCTCGACGGCCTCGCGGTCGAACTGGAGCGGGTCCGCGACGGGGCCGCCCAGTGAAGCGTGACCCGCTGCTGTGGGCCGCGCTCGCCGCAGTCCTCGTAGTCCTGGCGTCCGCCGAGTACGAGCTGGCGGTGGCGTGCGGCTTCGGCCGCTACGTCGCCGCCGGCGTCCCGGCCGCCCTCGACGTGTACGCGCTCGCCGCCCTGCGCGCCCGCCGCGACGTCCTCGCCGTCGTCGCCACCCTCATCGCCGTCAACGCCGCCAGCCACCTCGTCGAGGTCGGCCTCCTGCCCGTCTCCGTCCCCCTCGTCGTCGCCGTCTCGGCGGTCGCCCCGCTCGTCCTGTGGCGCGTCCACCGACTCTCCGAACAGCAGGCGGAACCGTCAGCGATCGTGACGGAACCCGAGCCGGAACCGAGTTCCGCCCTGCCGGAACCAGCGGAACCGGTCACCGTGGAACGCGCCCCCGAACCCGCCGACGCCGTCCCCGTCCTCGGCCCCTGGCAGCCCCTCGCGGAACTCGCGGGCGGAACCAGCGGAACCAGCACCGGAACCGGCCCTGACGTGCCGCTCTCCGAATGGTTCGCCTCCCTGCCCAACGGCTTCACCCCCGTGGCGGAACCAGCACCGGAACCGAGTTCCGCCACGGTTCCGCCGACCGGAACCAGCGCCGCCGACATCGACACCGTCGACAGCAGCAACACCACTTTCTCCGCCCGCGTCGCCACCGTCCGGCACTGGCTGGAGACCGAACCGGAACTCACCGGAACCGAGATCGGAACCCGCCTCGACGTCTCCGACGGATACGGCCGCCGCCTCCTGCGCACCGCACGGGACGGCACATGATCCCGGCCGCCTACTTCGCCGGAACCGCCCTCCTCGCCCTGTTCGGGCTGTGCGCCATCGCGCTCCACGACGTCCCCCGCATCAGCGGGACCGTCGCCCTCATCCTCACCCTCGCCGCGCTCGGCGTGGCCGTCCTGCGCTAGGACCCCTCGTGAACTACGTGACCTACGGCGGCGTCACCGTCGGACTCTGCATCCTCGGCTACGAACTCACCATCTGGTGGCCCGGCCTCAAGCCGCTGAGGAAGGACCCCGTCAAGCACGCGGCGCGTTTCCTGCCGTTCCTCCTGTCCTGGTCGTACGGCTGCCTCACCACCCTCGGCATCGCCGGACTCATCGGAACCGCCTCCAGCAGCGTCCTCGGCCTGTCCAACTGGCTCGGCGACGCCGCCCTGCTGTGGGGCGTCGGCGAGCAGCCCGGCCAACTGGCCGCCCGAGCGACCTTCACTCCGCTCTCCGGGCCCGGGTCATGCCTCGTGCTGATCCTGACCGCCGTGTTCATCGCGTGCGTGAAGAAGGCCAACGACCACGACGCCGGAGTGCTGAAGCGCGGAGCCTGGTGCGGGATCACGCTCGGTACGAGCGCGGGCGTGGCCGGATTCGCGGCCGTCCCGCTCGCCCTCGCCGCCAACTGGCTCGGCGACAACACGTACGGGCGCATCGGATGAGCAAGGCGAGCGAGGAGGCGGAGGAGCCGTCGCGGGCGTCTGGCGCGTGCGCGCTGGCCGTCCTCGGCGGGGTGGTGGTGGCGGTCGCATTCGCCATCGACGAAGCGGCGGGCGTGCTCTTCGTCGTCACGGCCGGTACGGCGGCACTGTGGCGCTCAGCCCGCCGCATGTCCGATTCGTCCGCCACTCCCCCACCGCAGAAGGGGCGCCCAACCTGCCGCGAATGCGCAGGTCACACGCTTCTCGGCGTGACCCCTCTCGAAGGCCAGAAGGGGATGTCGATCTACACCAGCGCCCCGCCCGACCGCCCCAACTACACCCACATCCACATCGCCAAGGAGGCGACCGACGGATGATCGTCCGACTCCTCACCCGCTTCTACGAGTACTGCGCCACGTGCGGCTGGTGGACCAAGGACTGCGGCCACTGACCCCACCCGAGACCAGCCCCACCGCTCCCGACGCGGTGGGGCTCTCACGCATCATGGGCCCATGAACGACCCGCTCGCCCCACCCGGCTACCTCACCGCACGCGACACACAGCGCGCCCTCGGCATCACTGCCGGCGCCCTCCGCAACCTCGTCTACCGCGGCCAGCTCACCCGCGCCGGCGGGACCGAGCGCCACCCTTGGTACGAGGCCGCAGATGTCGCTGCCATTGCCGCCAAACGCGCCGAACGCGCCGCCGCTTGACCGCAGGTCAGACACTGTGTGACGATCGCGGTGTACAACTGTGCCCGCACACAGGCACCACAGACACCCACAAAGCCCCAGAGCGGCCCCGAGCCCCTGGGGCTTCGTCACGCCCAGAGCGGGGGGCGACCATGGCCACCGACCGCAGCGAACTCACCTCGTACGAGTTCCGGCAACTCCGCGCCCGCATCCTCGCCGCCTCCGACATCTGCATCGTCTGCGGCCACGGCCACGCCGACGCCGTCGACCACATCCGCCCCGTCGCCAAAGGCGGCGCACGCCTCGACCCCGACAACCTCGCCCCCATCCACGGCGTCAACCGCTGCCCCACATGTCTCAGGAGCTGTAACTCCGAGAAGAGCGACCGTCCCCTCGCCGACGTCGTCCAACTCGTCACCAGCGTCGACTGGTTCGCCGGACCGTAAGGAGACCGCGATGCCCCACCCCTGGACCGCGACGCACGAACTCCACATCTTCAAGCAGGCCCTGCGCCGCCCCAGCGAAGACGCCCAATGGTGGGAGACACAGAGCAGCGGCCTCGTCCACCTGCTCTGCAACTGCGGCTACAGCACCGGCTGGATACCCCAAGACCAGATGCCCACCGGCGAGCAACTCCTCAACGACCACGGCACACCGCACCACTCCGTCATGACCTCACGACAAAACCACAGGTCAGAAGCGTGATCCGGTCCGTTCAGCTCGGGATCTCCCGGGATTTTTAGAAATCGGACATATCGCAACCCCGCGCCCAGCTTTCATTTTTCTCCCCCCGGGCCGGTGACGTCCGGATGATCTTGGAAGGGGGCGTCATGGGCCCCGTCGAGACGGCCGTCCGGAACGACGTCGAGCAGCTCGGCGACCTGGCCGGTATCGAGCCGTCGCTGACGGAGCTGGCGTACGCGCTGGCCGGCCGGGTCGATGCCGCGCGGACCGCCGAGTGCGAGCAGTGCGGCGAGCCGGTCGCCCAGGACGACCGGCTCCTTCCTCAGCTGGCTCGCGAGCTGCGGCAGACGCTCGCCCAGATCCTGGAGGGACGGGCGCCGGACGATGACGACGACCTCGGAGACCTGGGCACCCCCGAGTAGCTTCGCTGAGGATCTGTACGAGCGGTACGGGCTGACGTGCCCGCCTCGCTGGGGCACGCCTCGAAACCCTGAGCGGAAGTCGTACGGGCCGAAGCTGTGGAAGGTCATGGAGAAGCTCGGCGCCCCGCCGATGCCATGGCAGAAGTACGTCACAGATGTCGCCCTGGAAGTGGACGAGAACGGGGTGTTCGTCCACCGTGAGGCCGGCCTGTCGGTGTCGCGGCAGCAGGGCAAGACGGAACTGATCCTGGGGCTACAGGTTCACCGGGCGTTGGCGTGGCGCAGGCAGAACATCATCTATGCGGCGCAGGACCGGAATATGGCGCGGCAGCGCTGGGAGGACGAGTTCTGGGAGAAGATCTCAGACTCCGATCTGGCGCGGCGGGCACGTATCCGCAAGTCGAACGGCAACGAGAAGATCCTGTGGCCCGCGACCCGTTCCCGCATGGGCATCACCGCGAACACCGAGTCCGCAGGGCACGGGCCCGCCTTGGACCTTGGGATCATCGACGAGGCGTTCAAGCACGAAGACGACCGGTTGGAGCAGGCGTTCTCTCCGGCGATGTCGACGCGGGACATGGGTCAGCTGTGGTGGGCGTCGGCGGGCGGTACCACCAAGTCGGTGTGGCTGAACAAGAAGCGGGCCGCCGGGCGGGCGTTGATCGAAGAGGCGTGGAAGACCGGTGTGTGGCCGGGGGTCTGCTACTTCGAGTGGTTCGCTCCGGATGACATGCCGCGCGACGATCCGGCGACCTGGTACGCGACGCTGCCCGCGCTCGGCCACACGATCACCGAGGCGGTCATCGCCGCAGAGCTGGTGAAGTTGGACCCGGCCGAGTTCGACCGGGCGTATCTGAACCGGACGCGGAAGCCGACGCCGCCGTCGGACCCGAACGTGCCGAAGGCGAAGTGGCCGGGCCTGATCGACGCGGAGAGTCGGCCGGTGGCGGAGTCGGTGGCGTTGGCGATCGACGTGTCGCAGGACAGGAAGCGGGCGGCGATCTCGGCCGCGTCGCTGCGGCCGGACGGGCGCGTACACCTGGAGGTGATCGCGCACCGGCCCGGTACCGACTGGGTGGTTCCAGCCGTGGCGAAACTCCACAGGCTGTGGACACCCGTCGCGGTCGCGGTCGCCGCGGGGTCGCCGGCGGCGTCACTGATCGACGACCTGACCGCCGCCGGGATCGACGTGCCGAAGGACAAGGACGCCCCGCTGCGGGGGGACTTGGCGGTGATGCGGTCGGGGGACATCACCGAGGCGTGCGGTCAGTTCGCCGACGCCTTGAACCAGAAGGCTGTGGCGCACCTGGACCAGGTGCCGCTGACGGCCGCCGTGAACGGTGCGCGGACCCGGCGCAACGGGGACGCGTGGACGCTGGACCGCACGAACTCCCTCGTCGACATCAGCCCGTTGTGCGCTGCCGTGTTCGCCCGCTGGGCGCTGGTGATCCGGGGCCCGCACGTCCTGGAGGACTACGACATCGCGGACTCGTTCGCGTGAGAGGGGGCCGGGTGTGGGTGTCGGGTCGGCGCTGAAGAGGATGTTCACCCGGGACGCGCAGATCACCTCTGCCGAGGATCTGCTGACGCGGGCGAGGGAACGGCGTTCGGGCCGGGTGCACGTCACCCAGGACACGGCGCTGAGGAACGCGGCGGTGTGGGCGTGTCTGCGGCTGCGCGCGGATCTGGTGTCGGCGTTCCCGATCGACGTCTACCGGTACGTGCAGGGCATTCAGGTCGAGGTGGCCAAGCCTCCCGTGCTGGTGTCGCCGGGCGGGCTGGAGGTCGGCATCAAGGAGTGGATGTACTCCACCCAGTTCGACCTGGACCGGGCAGGGAACTGCTTCGGGATCATCACGGAGCGGACCGGGGTGATCGGCCCGGACGGGCGTGGCCTGCCCGGCCGGATCGAACTCGTCGAGCTGTCCACGGTGTCGGTGCGCGGGAGCGGGCCGACGATCACGAAGTTCGTGATCGGGGGCAAGGAGTACGAGCCGTGGGAGGTGTGGCACGAGAAGCAGTACACCGTCGCAGGTGCGCCTCTCGGTCTGTCCCCGGTGGCGTATGCGGCGTGGACGATCGAGGAGACCCTGTCCGCGCAGCAGTTCGCGCGGGACTGGTTCGCCGCCGGGGCCGTGCCGCTGGCCGAGCTGAAGAACAACCAGAAGACCGTGGACAAGGCGGGCGCCCAGGTCGCGCGTGAGCAGTTCCGTGCGGCGGTCGACGAGTCCGGGCTGTTCGTCCACGGCAACGACTGGGAGTACAAGCCGATCCAGGCCGTGGCCTCGCAGTCGGCGTTCCTGGAGGCACGCCAGTACGGGGCCGGGGACATCGCCCGGTTCTTCGGTGTCCCGGGTGACCTGATCGACGTGGCCGTGTCGGGCAGCAGCGTCACCTACGCGTCGATGACACAGAGGAACCTTCAGTTCCTGATCATGAATCTGGGGCCTGCGGTCGGCCGCCGGGAGGACGCGTTCAGCCGGAAGCTCGTGTCGGGCCCGAGGTTCGTGAAGCTGAACACGGACGCGCTGCTGCGCATGGACCCTGAGGCGCGTGCCCGCACGATCGGCGCCCGCATCACCAACCGGACGCTCGCCCCGTCCGAGGCCCGCGCGCTGGACAACCTGCCGCCGTTCACCGAGGACCAGCTCGCCGAGTTCGACCGGCTCTTCGGCGCGCGGTCCGTGCCCGCCCAGCCCACCACCGCCGTACCGGGAGCACCGTCATGACCACCCCTCTGCTCGCCGCCGCCGCGGCCGAACGAGCCCAGCACATCCGCCAGCGCGCCGACCGCCCCTCTCAGCGGCGGTGTGCCGAGCACCCGGGCGCCCGCGCCGCCGTGCGGGCCGCACTGTCCGGCGTCCAGGTCCGCGAGGCGGGCGCCGACGGGGGCCTGCTGGAGTTCACCGGCCGGGCCTCGGTGTACGAGCAGGCGTACGAGATGTGGGACATGTTCGGCCCGTACACCGAGATCGTCACCGAGGGCGCCGGCTCCGACTCCCTCGCGCGCGCCGACCTCGACGTCCCCCTCGTCCTCGGCCACGACCAGCTGAGGCGGATGGCCCGCACCACGACCGGCACCCTGTTCCTCACCGAGTCCGCCGACGGCCTGGACGTGCGGGCGCCCGCCCTGGACCCGGCCGACCACGACGTGGCGTACATCGCGCCGAAGCTGCGGTCCGGGCTGGTGGACGAGATGTCGTTCGCGTTCCGGATCGAGTCGGGCCAGTGGAGTCCGGACTACACCGAGTACCGGATCAACCGGTACGACATCCACCGCGGCGACGTTGCGATCGTCGGCTACGGCGCGAACCCCTACACGGGCGCGGCCGTGCGCCAGCCCGCCGCGACGTCGGCGAACAGCCGGGCCCGAGCGCTGCTCGAACTGAGCATCGCCAGGGCCTGACCCCTTGATCTTCCCGCCGACCGGCGGGAGTACTGCCCTGCGCTCTGTGCGCACGAGACCGCCCGGCGCGATGCCTCGGGCGGCCGTCTGTCTGGGACCGGGGCGCCTGGAATCCACCATGAGAGGACCGACGAGATGACTCTCGCCGAGCTGATCGCCCAGGCGCGCACCGCGCTGGACACGGCGATCACCGCACGACAGCAGGAGCAGGACGCGCTGATGGCGCTGCGCTCCGACGACAGCCTGACCGAGGAAGCGGTCACCGCCCGGGTCGCGACCCGGGATGCGGCCGACGCCGAGGTCACCCGCCGCCAGAACGCTCTGGACGCGCTGGAGGCCGAGCAGGTCCGGGAGGACGAGGTCGCCGCCCTCCAGGCGCGCACCGTGCCCGGCGCCCGGCGGGCCCCGGCCTACGACCAGGTGTACCGCGTCGGGCAGGACGAGCGCACGTACCGGCCCGACCAGGACCAGCGCGGCCAGCAGTTCCAGTTCGACGTCCGGGCCGCGTTCCTCGGCGACTACGAGGCGCGCGACCGCCTGGTCCGCCACATGCACGAAGAGCGGGTCGAGCGCGGCCAGCAGATCCGCGCGGTCGGCACCGGGGCGTTCGCCGGGCTTGTCATCCCGCAGTACCTGACCGACCTGTACGCGCCGCTCGCACGGACCAACCGGCCGTTCGCCGACGCGTGCCGCCCGCACATCCTGCCCCCGACCGGAATGACGGTGGAGATCTCCCGGGTCACCACCGGGTCCAGCGTCGACAACCAGGCGAACCAGAACGACGCGGTGGCCGAGCAGGACATGGACGACACCCAGCTGTCCGTCCCGGTACGCACGGCGGCCGGGCAGCAGACCGCGTCCCGGCAGTCCATCGAACGGGGCGCCGGCGTCGAGGACGTCATCCTCGACGACCTGTTCCGCGCCTACGGCAGCCGCCTGGACACCACCATGCTGAACGTGGCCACGGTGGGTCTGACGAACGTGGCCACCGCCGTCGCCTACACCGACGGCACGCCGACCACCGCCGAGCTGTACCCGAAGCTCATCGAGGGCCTGGCCGGCATGGAGGCCGCGCTCCTTGACATGGCCTCCGGCGACAACCTGGCGGTCATGCACTCGCGCCGCTGGTACTGGATGCAGAACGCCATGGGCACCTCGTACCCGCTGATCACTCAGCCGGGTGTCGTGGCGCAGACTCTCGGCGCGAACTACGCCGAGGCGTACGGGCGCGGCGTGCGCGGCATCCTGCCCAACGGCACTCCGGTGATCGTGGACAACAACATCGCCACGAACCTCGGCGCGGGCACCAACGAGGACGAGATCTACCTGGTGGACCGGCAGGAATGCCACCTCTGGGAGGACCCGGACGCCCCGGTGTACATCCGCGCCGAGCAGCCGAAGGCGGCCAACCTCGGCGTGCAGATGGTCGTGTACGGCTACTACGCCTTCACGTTCCAGCGTCAGCCGCACGCCCGGAAGATCGCGGGCACCGGCCTGGTCACGCCGACGTTCACCGGCGCCTGATCCCCTCAGCCGCGCGGGCCCGCCTCGACTCCGGCAGGCCCGCGCGGTCCAACCCCGTCCCTGGGAGCAACTGCCATGACCGACATCCCCAAAACCGAGGACCCGATGGTCGCCGCCCTGCTGCGTGAGCGCGCGGGCTACGCCGGCCGCAAGGGCAAGGAGGACCGCGTCGCGGCGGTCGACGAGCAGTTGGCGCTGCGCGGCTACTCGCCCGACGGCGAGGCCGTCGCGCCGGCCGAGGGCGGCGACGAGGGCGCGGAGGCGCGCAGCACGCCGCCGAAGGGCCGCCAGACGCGCGGCACCGACAAGGCGTGACGTGGCCAACGAGTACGTCACCCTGGAGGAACTGAAGGGCCAGTTCCCCATCGAGTCCGACGATGCCACCCGGGACGCCGCGTTGAACCGTGCGCGGGCCTCCGCCTCGCGGGGAATCGACCGTGTCACCGGGCGCCGGTTCTGGCTCGACCCCGACCCGGTGCAGCGGGTGTTCAACCCGCGCGGCCGGATCGTCCGCCAGGGCGACGGGGACCTGTTCCTCGTCGACGACATCGGCAGTATCGCGGGCCTCGTCGTCGAGACGGGGGCCGGGGCATCGTGGTCGCCGGTGACCGGCTACGAGACCAGCCCGGACAACGCGCTCGCCGACGGCCGCCCCATCACGGGTCTGCTGCGGACGCTCGGCACCTGGGGCACGGCGACGACCCGCCTGCGCGTGACCGCCCGGTTCGGCTGGCCGTCCGTCCCGGACGACATCCACGAAGCGGCTCTGATCCAGGCCACCCGCCTGTTCAAGCGCAAGGACTCCCCGGAGGGCATCATCGGCAACGCCGAGTGGGGAGCGCGCAACCTCTCCCGCCGGGACCCGGACGTGTGGAACTTGATCGAGCCGTACATCATCCCCGGGTTCTGAAGGAGCACCCCATGCAGATCTCCGCTGTACGCGAAGCAATCGCCGAAGCGGCCCGCGCGGTCGAACTCCCCGCCGGCATCCCGAAGCTCACCTGCTCCGGCTACGTCCCCGACGCGGCCATCGCCCCACACTTCTTCATCGCGGGGTACGAGCAGGACTTCGACAAGGTCATGCATCGGGGCCTGGACGAAGTCGTCTTCACCACCCAGATCCTGGTGGGCCGCACTGACGACCAGGCGTCTCAGCGCCTCCTGGACTCGATGCTGTCGGGCTCCGGCCCCGCCTCCCTCAAGCAGGCGATCGAGGTGGCGCGCGGAGGCCCCGGCGAGTACGCGCTCGGTGGCCTCGCGCACGACCTGCACGTGATGCGCGTGCAGGGCTACCGCTGGTACGAGCACGCCGGGTCCACGTACGTCGGCGCCGAGCTGATGATCAAGGTCATCGGAGAAGGGGGCTGACGTGCGTATCCGCATGCTGGTCCAGATGCCCGAGGGCGCCGCCCGCAACGGCCAGCCCTGGCCCGCCGAGGGCGAAACCGCCGAGTTGCCGACGGCTGAGGCCGCGCACCTGATCGCCTCGGGGGTCGCCGAGGAAGCCGACGACGTCCAGGCGCCCGCCGAGCCGCGTGTCCGACGCCGCAAGACCGCCGAGGGCGAGGGGGAGCCGACGTGAGCAAGACGGTTCTGCTGAACGTGCGGACGTTCGCCGCCGGCGCCGACCTCACCAGCGCCTCGAACAAGATCGAGCTGAGTGCGGAGGTCGAGGACAAGGACGCGACCAACTACGCCTCGCAGGGCTGGAAGGAGATCCTCGGCGGCCTCGGCTCCGCCGAGCTCTCCGGTGAGGGGCAGTGGGAAGCGGGCGACCCGAGCCGGGTCGACGACGCGTCCTGGGCCCACCTCGGGACGGTCGTCCCCTGGTCGGTCAGCGCCAACAACGGCGCGGCCGTCGGGGATGTGGCCTATCTCCTCGCCGCGCTGCGCTCGGACTACAAGCTGTTCGACGCGGTCGGCGAGGTCGCCCCCTGGACCGGCACCGGCAAGAGCAGCTCGCCGCTGGTGCGCGGGCAGTTCGCGCATCCGCCCGGCCTCGCCCGTACGGCGACCGGCACGGGCACCGGGCTCCAGCTCGGCGCCGTCCCCGCCGGCCGCCGCCTGCACGCCGCCCTCCACGTCCTCTCGGCGGCCGGGACCACCCCGTCCCTCACCGCGCGCGTCGAGTCCGCGCCGGACAACACCTTCGCGGCGCCGACCACCCGCCTCACCTTCACCCCGGCGACCGCGTCCGGCGGGCAGATCCTCCGCACGGATGGGACCGCGATCACGGACACGTGGTGGCGGCTCGCGTGGACGATCACTGGCACCACGCCCAGCTTCTTGTTCGTCGGCACGCTCGGCATCGGCCGGTAGCCGCTCCTCCTCACCATCCATCCGGCCCTTTCCAGGGCCGCCCCTCACGCCCTGGAAAGGGGCCCTGTCATGCCCAAGATGGTCTTGCTCGCCCAGTACCTCAGCATCAACGGCACCGTCCTGAACACCTTCACCAAGAAGGCCGAGCTGTCGGTCGAGGTCGAGGACAAGGACGTCACCACCTACTCCAGCGCCGGGTGGAAGGAACTCCTCGGCGGCCTCAAGTCCGCGGAGCTGGCGTGCGAGTTCCTCCAGGACTTCGCCGTCGCGCAGCTCGACGCGACCATGTGGCCCCTGCTCGGGACCGTCGTCCCCTTCGAGGTCCGCGCCGACCAGGGCGCCGTCAGCACCACCAACCCCAAGTACACCGGGAACATCCTGATCAAGGGCTGGAACCCCATCGAAGGGTCGGTCGGGGACGAGGCCACCGTCGGCGTCTCCTACCCCACGTCCGGGGCCGTGACGAGGGCGACGACCTGATGGCCGGCGGGGGGCCGCCGTTCGCTCTCGGGATCGAGACGCACGAGGGCCTGGCCGCACTCACCCGGGCGATCCGCGCCGAGGAGGACGGCAAGCAGCTCCGCAAGGAACTCGCGCGGGACATGCGCGATGCACTCAAGCCCGGCGCCGCCGAAGCGAAGAGCAGCGTGATGTCGATCGCGTCGGCGGGCCTGCCCACATCCCCCGCGCTGCGGTCGTCTGTCGCGAAGAAGATCCGCCCCGAGGTGAAGTTGGGCGGGCGCTGGTCGGGGGCCCGGGTGAAGGCGTTCAAGACGCGCAACGTCCGCAACTTCCCCAACGCCCCCAAGCGGTTGAACAGGGCGGGCGGCTGGCGGCACCCGGTGTACGGGAACCGCGAGGTGTGGGTGCAGCAGCACGGCAAGGTCGACTGGTTCGACCGCGCCTTCGAGGGCCGTGAGGGCCAGTACAGGGCGGCCGTCGAGGCGGCCATGGAGAACATGGCCCGCCGCATCGCGCAGCGGGCCGGATAGGAGACAGGCGTGTTCCTGGTCTACACCCCCGAGGGAAGCAGCGAGCCGAAGCGGTGGCGCTACAACCCGCGCAAGATCATGAGCGTGGAGCGGGAGAACATCGAGCGGCTCACCGGCCGCAACTGGGCGGCGTTCACGAAGGAGGTCGTCGAGGGATCGTCGCTGTGCCGGCGTGCCCTGCTGTACACGCTCCTGAAGCGGGAGCACCCGCCGCTGAAGTTCGACGACGTCGACTTCGCCTGGGACGAACTGGAGCTGGCGTACTCCCGGGGCGAGCTGGTCCAGATGCGTGAGGCCGCCGCCGACAGCGCCCCGGCCGACATGCGGGCGGCGGTGCTGGCCCGGATCGACGAGCAGATCGCCGAGGCGTTCGACGACCCGGAGGAAGAGGGAAAAGCCCGTCCGCCGATCGCCGACTGAGGCAGCTCGGCAACGCCGCACACCTCCTGCACGTCCGGCCCTGGGAGTGGGAACGGCTCACGGCCGAGGAGACCGACGCTCTGCTGGGCTGGCTCGACGCCTACGAGGACGCCCACACCAGGGCAGCAGAACAACTAAACGCAAGGGGCCGCTAGCCCCCCGACCGTCAGGGGGCAGTGGTGGGCGACACGTCGCTGGTCTTCAACCTCGTCGCACGCGACCGCACCGCGCAGGGCCTGTCGAGCGCGCGGGAACGCTTCGACGCGGCGGCCACCGGGATCGGGGCGGGCGCGGGACTCGCACTCGGCGCGAGCCTGATGCAGAGCATCAGCATCGACCAGGCCAACAGCAAGCTCGCCGCCCAGCTCGGCCTCACCCAGGCCGAGTCGGAGCGGATCGGGAAGGTCGCCGGCGGCCTGTATGCGGACGCGTACGGCGACTCGATGGAACAGGTCAACACTGCCGTCGGGTCGGTCATGTCGTCCATCAAGGGCATGTCGAACGCCTCCAGCACCGACCTGGAGGGCGTCACCCAGAAAGCCCTGAACTTCGCGTCGACCTTCGACATCGAGGTCGACCGGGCGGTGCAGTCCGTCGGCACGCTCATCAACTCCGGCCTCGCGACCAACGCGACGCAGGCGTTCGACCTGATCACGGCCGCCTCGCAGAAGGTGCCCGCGTCCCTGCGCGAGGACGTCCTCGACGCCTCCGACGAGTACGCCCAGTTCTTCCGCACCCTCGGCTACGGCGGCGAGGAGGCGTTCTCAGTCCTGGTCGAGGCGTCCGCGAAGGGGACGTTCGGGATCGACAAAGCCGGGGACGCGATCAAGGAGTTCACGCTCCTGTCGACGGACATGTCGGCGAACTCCCAGGCCGCGTACAAGACGATCGGGCTGGACGCGCACACGATGGCGAACGCCATCCTCGCGGGCGGCACCTCGGCGCAGGGCGCCACACAGAAGATCATCGACGGCCTCCTCGGCATCAAGGACCCCGCGACCCAGGCGAACACCGCCATCGCGCTGTTCGGTACGCCGCTGGAGGACATGAACGTCCAGGACATCCCCGCCTTCCTCCAGTCCCTGAAAGGGGCGGGCGGGGCCATGGACGACTTCGCGGGCGCGTCGAAGCGCTCGGGGGACGCGCTGCGGGACAACGCAGGTACGGCGCTGGAGGAGTTCAAGCGCAAGGCCATGGGCCAGCTCACCGAGGTGACCGGCGCCTTCGTGGCGTTCGCGATGGACAACAAAGCCGTCGTCGAACCGCTCGCCTACGTGCTGGCGGGCCTGGCCGTGACGGTGCTCGTCGTCAAGGGCGCGATGATCGCCTACTCGGCGATCGCCTCCGTCGTCTCGGGCGCGCACGCCCTGATGACGTCCTCAACGTGGGGTGTGGTCGGCGGCTGGATCCGCATGAACGCGGTCGGCCTCGGCGTGTACGCGAGGATCGCGGCCGGGGCGGTCGTGTCCGGGGTGACGACCGCCGCCGCGTGGACCGGTTCGGCGCTCGTCTCGATCGGGACCTGGGCGCTCGCCGTACTCAGGGCGGGTGCCACGGCGGCCGTGCAGTTCGCCCTGATGGCAGCGCGGGCGATCGCCTGGGCGACGGTCATGGCCGCGCAGTGGCTGATCGCAATGGGCCCCATCGGCTGGATCATCCTCGGCGTCGCCGCCCTGGTCGCCGGGATCGTCGTCTACTGGGACCAGATCAAGTCCTTCACCCTCGCCGCCTGGACCTGGATCGTCGGCAAGCTGGTCTGGGCGAAGGACATGATGATCAGCGCCTTCCTCAACTTCACCCTCATCGGGCTGCTGATCCAGCACTGGTCATCGATCAAGAACACTGCCGTCTCGTGGTGGAACGCCACCGTGACATGGGTCAAGGGCGTGCCCGGCCGGATCTACAGCCTGTGGCTCAACTGGAGCCTGCCGGGGCTGATCGTCAAGCACTGGTCGTCGATCAAGACGGGCACCGTGAACAAGGCCACCGAGATGCTGAACTGGGTACGCGGCATCCCCGGCCGGATCACCTCCGCCCTCGGCAGCCTCGGCGGCCTGCTGAAGAACTCGGGCATGTCCCTGATCCAGGGCTTCATCAACGGCATCCTCTCCAAGATCTCGTCCGTGAAGAACGCCGCCTCCCGCGTCGTCTCCGCAGCCCGCGACTTCTTCCCCTTCTCCCCCGCGAAGGAAGGCCCGTTCGCCGGCCGCGGCTACACCCTCTACTCCGGCCGCGCCCTGATCGACGGCTTCCGTGCGGGCATCGACGACGGGCTCCCCGCCCTGCATGCCCAGCTCGACCAGATCGGCGGCACGAACGGGCTGGCCGCGCAGGCTGTCCAGGCCGCCCCGCTCACGGCCGGGATGGCGCCCGTCCTGGGCGCCGGCGCGGCGGGCGGCGTCGTCCGTGTCCTCTTCGACTTCAAGGGCGCCGAAGGGGACTTCACGCGCATGATCCGCAAGACCGTCCGGGTCGACGGCCGCGGCAACGTGCAGACCGCGTTCGGCCGGTAGGCCAGGAAGGAGACACCCCGGTGACATTCCCCATGGCCGTGCTGGACGTACGGATCGACCTGTTGGTGGGCGGGGTGTGGCAGGACGTCACCGCCGACGTCTACACCCGCACCCCGATGACCATCACGCGCGGGCGCCCCGACGAGGGCGCCCGCACCGACCCCGGCAAACTGTCCCTGACCTTCAACAACGGCCGCAGCAAGGTCAACCCGGCCGTGTCCGGCCGCTACAGTTCGGGCAACCCGCTCTCGGACCTGTACGGGAAGATCGGCCGCAACACGCCTGTACGCGTGCACGTGCCCGCCGCCTCGGCGCACCTGGCGCTCGACGGGGACCCGGCCGGGTACATGTCCACCCCGCACTCCGCCGCCCTCAACATCACCTCGGACATCGACGTACGGGTGGAGTGGGACGCGGACACGACCGACACCGCCCGCAACCAGCAGCTCATCGGCAAGTGGTCGAGCACCGCCACCGAGCGGGCCTGGGTCCTGCGCTACTGGCTGGGCTCGATCGAGTTCGGGTGGCGGGACTCCGGCGGCGCCACGCTGGGCGCGGTCATGCCCGCGGGCCTGTACGGGGGTGGCGCACTGCGCGCCACGCTCGATGTCGATGACGGCGCCGGCGGCCTGGCCGTGCGCTTCTACCAGGCCGACGCCCTCGCCGGGCCGTGGACGCAGATCTCGGTGACGACCGCCGCCGTCACGACGAGCATCCAGTCGACCAGCAGCAGCGACCTGCGGATCGGCCCCAGCGACCCGACCGTCACCCCGCCCCGCGTGCCGGTCATCGGGACCGTGACCCGCGCGCAGGTGAGGGCCGGGATCGACGGGACCCTCGTCGCCGACCTCGACGTCCGCGCCCTCGCCGACGGCGCGAGCGGCGTCACCGACAGCGTGGGCCGGGTATGGACCGTCAACGGCACCGCGAAGATCCGGAAGCGGGCGGACCGGTTCGTCGGCGAGATCTCGTCCTGGCCGCCCCGCTGGGACGTATCCGGCAACGACCGGTGGGTGTCCGTCGAGGCCGCCGGTGTCCTGCGCCGCTACGGCCGCCCCGGCTCCCCCCTCGACTCCACCCTCCGCCGCCGCATCCCCTCCGGAAACCCGCTCGCCTACTGGCCCATGGAGGAAGGCGCCCTCGCGACACAGGCGTACAGCCCGATCCCCGGCGTCGCCCCGATGAAGGTGACGGGCCTGACGTTCGCCTCGGCGGACACGCTGCCCGGGTCGTCGGCGCTGCCGGTCCTCGGGCAGTCCGCCTCGCTCCAGGCCAACGTGCCCTCCAGCAGCGCTACGGGCTGGCATGTCGAGATGGTGTACCGGCTGGACACACTGCCCGCCACGCTCCAGCAGATCGCCCGCGTCCGCGTCACCGGCGCCGGCATGGCCGCCGCCGTCGTCCTCGCCTCCTCCAGCGGCATCCGCATCGAGGTCCGCGACGCGGACGACGCCGTCACCGCCGGGTTCACCTTCACCACCGCCGACGCCATCGCGGCGTTCGCCGGGGTCTGGAACCGCCTCCAGATCTACACCAGCGTCTCGGGCGGCACCACGAACGTCCACGCCGCGTGGCGCAACATCCTCACCAACTCCTACTGGGTCGCCCAGACCTCCTACACCGGAACCCCCGGCCGACCCACCCAGATCATCGGCTCCTGGGGCAGCGCCTACCAGGGCATGGCGATCGGGCACCTCGCCGTATGGACCGGCGTCGCCGCCGGCCTCGCCTCCCCCTTCCGCGCCGCGATCACCACCTACGAGTCCGCGGACGACGGGTTCATCGGGGAGGCCGCAGGCCGGCGCATGGTGCGCCTGGCCGGGGAGGAGACCATCCCGCTGAGCGTGCGGGGGATCGTCGCCGAGCAGGAGGAGATGGGCGCCCAGCGCCCGCTCCAGATGCTGGAGGTGCTGGAGCAGGCCGCCGACACCGACGGCGGGATCCTCTCCGAACACCGGGGCCGCCTCGCCCTGCGTTACCGGGGCCGGGGCACCCTCTACAACCAGGCCCCTGCCGTGACCCTGCGCTACAGCACGGCCCGGGAGATCGCGCCCCCGCTGGAGCCGATCACCGACGACGCCGACACGACCAACGACGTCACCGTCACCCGCATCGACGGCAGCTCGGCGCGCGTCGTCCAGGACACCGGGCCCCTCTCGGTCACGGCGATCGGCCGCTACGACACCAGCGTCCAGCTCTCCCTCGCCACCGACGACCAGGCCGCGCCGATCGCGGGCTGGCGCCTGTACCTCGGCACCCAGGACACACCCCGCTACCCGGTCGTCCACGTCGACCTCGCCGCCGCCCCGCACCTCATCCCCGCCGTGCTGGGCATCGACCAGGGCGACGTCATCCGCCTCACCGGCCTGCCCGCCGACCTCCCGCCCGGCGACGTCGACCTCATCGTCCAGGGCTACACCGAGACCCTCGATCAGTACGCGTGGGACGCGTATTTCACCTGCACCCCCGCCGCGCCCTGGTCGTCGGTCGGCGCACTGGTCTACGACGAGAACTTCGAGGACACCACCTACGAGATCCCCTACACCAACGGCGGCAACCTGCCCTGGGTCCGCACGAACACCCAGGCGCACACCGGGTCCTGGTCCCTGCGATCCGGGGCGATCACCCACAACCAGATCTCGGACGCCATCGTCGCGGTTCCGGCCGGGATGACGGAGATGCGCGTCTGGTACTGGACGTCGTCCGAGGCGGCGGGCGCCGGGTTCCTCGGAGACCGGCTGATCATCCTCGTCGACGGCGTTCAGGTCCTCACCGCACAGGGCACGACCCCGTGGACGCAGGCCGTCATCAACGTCACCGGCAAGTCCGCCGTCACCTTCCGCTACGCCAAGGACAACAGCACCTCCACCGGATCGGACATGGCCGCGATCGACAACCTGTCCTTCACCGGGCCGCCGTGCCGGGTCGACGCCGACGGCAGCACCCTCGCCGCCGGCGTCTCCTCGACCGCGACCACCCTGTCCGTCGCCGGACCCCTGTGGATCACCAGCAGCGTCTACCCGCAGGAGTTCCCGTTCGACGCCCGCCTCGGCGGCGAGGTCGTGCGGGTCACCGCCGTCAGTGGCGCCTCCAGCCCGCAGACGTGGACCGTCGTCCGCAGCGTCAACGGCATCGTCAAAGCCCAGGTGGCGGGCGAGGCCGTAAGCCTGGCCGTCCCCGCGTACACCGCCCTGTAGGAGGTCTCCATGCCCTCGTGGCTTCCCGGGATGCGGATCACCGCCGACCGCATCACCGTCAGCTCCGCCCAGACCGAGGACACCACTCCCGGCCGCACCACCGCCTCCACCACCTACACCGACGCCAGCGGCGGCGCCTTCTCCGCCTCCGTCGTCGTCCCCATGTCGGGCACCGTGATGGTGTCCATCCGCTCCACCCAGCGCAACTCCGCCACCAACATCAACACGGTCACGAGCTGGCAAGGCGTGGGTTCCGTCTCCGGCACCGTCTACAGCCCCAACGACAACGCAGCGTTGATCTGGGCTGGCGGCGGAACAACCAACCTTTCCCTCGGCCTGCGCTACCGGCTGTCCGGTCTCGTGCCTGGGGAAACCATCACCGTCACCACGAAGCACCGCGTCAGCGGCGCCAGTACAGCGACCTTCGACCACCGCAGCATCCAGCTCGAAGGCGCCCCCGCCTGACCACACACCGCCCAATCCTCCGGCCCCGCGCCTTCCGGCCCGGGGCTTCTCTCTGCCTGGAGCCCACATGCAGCTCGTCACCCGTGCCCAACTGGGCTGGCCCGCATCAGCCGCACCTGTCCAGACCTCCACCAAGGGCGTCAAGGTCCACTACCTCGGCCAGAAGGTCTCCCCCGCGCTCGCCGCCGACCACACCAAGTGCCTCGCCCTGTGGCGCGCGATCCGCGCCAGCCACCTCGCCAACCCCAAGGAGAACTACAGCGACATCGCGTACAACCTCGGCGCCTGCCCCCACGGCTACCTCCTGGAAGGGCGCGGCATCGGGAAACGGACCGGCGCCAACGGCGACCAGCCGCTGAACCGCGCGCACTACGCGATCGTCGGCCTCGTCGGCGACGAGGGCCTCACCGAACCGACGGACCTCATGCTCGGCGCGATACGCGACGGCATCGAACTCCTCCGCCAGCACGGCGCCGGGAACGAGATCAAGGGCCACCGCGACGGCTACAACACCGACTGCCCCGGCGAACCCCTCTACTCCTGGGTGAAGAAGGGGGCGCCCCGCCCCGGCGGGCCGACCGGACCCACCCGCCCGGTCGTCGACCTGTCCCAGCTCGTGGCCGCAGCCCGCACCGACCCGCCGAAGAGCGGGACCCCGGTGTCGTACGCCGGGACCCGCACCGTCGAGGACGCCCTCGTGAAGGAAGGACTCCTCACCAAATCCCTCGCCGACGGCCACTTCGGCACCGCCACCGTCACCGCCTACGCCGCGTGGCAGCGCTCCCCGGCCGGCGGCGGCTTCACGGGCGCCGACGCCGACGGCATCCCTGGCATGACCTCCCTGAAGCTCCTCGCCGCCCGGCACGGCTTCACCGTCACCCTCTGAGAGAGGAACGATCCAGCATGAAGATCTCCAGCATCGCCAAGTCCATCGTCGGCGGACTGGCCGCCGGTTCCGCAGCAGCGGCCACCGCCGTACAGGACGGCACCCTCACCACCGGAGAGGGCGTCACCATCGTCCTCGCCATCCTCTCCGCCTGGGGCATCGTCTGGGCCGTGCCCAACCGGCAGTCCACGGGCGTCCGATGACGACCCCCGACCCGGGGGTGTACGTCAGCTCGGCGGAGATGTACCGGGAGTTGAGAGCCCTGGGGGACGGCGTGACCCGGGTCGAGACGAAACTCGACCACATCGGCCAGGGGCTCACGGAGCTCGGGAAGGACGTCGCGGATCACGAGACCCGCATCCGGAGTTTGGAGCGCGCCCGTTGGCCACTGCCCACGATCGGCGCCCTCGCGGGCGTGGCCGGCGCGGCGAGCGGGGCGTTCTCGCTTCTCGCACGATGATCGCGGCCCTCACTGCCTTCGGGCGGTGGGGGCCGCTTTCGTGCGTCCGGCCTGAGGTTGCCGACAGCGGCAAGATCACCGGGTCACCGCCAGGGGTGGGCGCCAGTGCCCACCCTTTGAGCCGCAGGGGTTCGGCCGGAGCGAAACCCTTCAGCTCGGCGTGGGCTGCTGCCCGTAGACGGCCACCCACCGGTCGCCGCGCATGACGATGTCCGCGGTCTCGACGGCGCGGCCGGTGGCCTGGTCGTAGTACGTGCGCTCGACCGCCAGGACCGGCCCCGGCGGCGTCATCCCGAGGGCCTGCGCTTCCTGCCGGGTCGCGGTCCGGGCGCGGACCTTCTCCAAGGGGTCGCCGACCTCGACGGAGATGACCCGCATCCGGGCGGCGACGCCGACGCCGGCGTACGGCCCGACCTCGGGCAGCGCGATCAGCGACGTCCCGGTGAGGTCGAGGGGTTCCCACGACTCGGCGAGCTGCACGGGCTGGTCGTCGGCGAGGTACACGTACGAGGTGTGCATGACCGCGGCCCCTGCCTCGATGCCCAGGCGTGCGGCGACGGTGTCCGTGGCGGGAGCTGTCGCGGACTCGTGCCGCCACGTTCCCACCGCACCCTGCTCGGCGACGCCCTCGGCGAACGGGCTGTCCTCGGAGCGGCGGCGGTGGCGACGGACGAGGAGGTCGGGGGTGTCGGTGGAGCGGACGTAGTGGCCGGCGCCGTGCCGGGAGACGACGAGGCCCTCGTCGACGAGGAGCTTGTACGCGGCAGTCGCGATGGAGTTGCTGCCGCCGTACTCGGCGGAGATCTCAGCGACGGACGGCAGGCGGGCGCCGGGCGGGAGTTCGCCGGATTCGATGCGGGCGCGGAGGTTGTCAGCGACTTGCAGGTACCGGGGCGTTTCGGCCGTCACCGTCCGCCTCCCTTCTATGTGACTTGCGTGACACAGTAGCCACCCTCTCGCTACTCTCGTACGAGAGTCAGTCTCTCGCATGAGAGCGGGGTTTTGTCGTGCCGATCAGCCTGCGCGCAGCCGCCTTGCGCACCGCCCTGGAGCGCGCCGCCGACGAACCCGCGCGCCTGCTCGCCACCCCGCACGGCATACGCGTGTACGTCACCGCCCCCACCGACCCGGCCGCCTGGGGCCGCACCATCGCCGCCCTCAACTCGGCCGACGGCTGGGGCAGCACCGACTCCTCCGGCCGGACCGAGGTCTGGGCCCAGATCGACGACGAGGTGAACCCGTGAACAGCCGGACCCGGCCTCAGATCTACGGCTACTGCTCCTGGCACAAGGCGTACGCCTACGGCGTGCGCGTCATCCACATCGCACGCCGAGGGCCGGGCGCCTTCGTCCTGTACGCGTGCGGCCACTGCCGCGACCTCTATGACCTCACCCCGCAGGCGGACCGGCCGTGAAGCACAAGCTCCCGGATGCCGCCACCCTCCCGCGCGACCGCTACTCGGGCTGGGCGTGCGTGTGGTGCGGCGTCCGCTTCCCGCCCCATGTCCTCGCCGTGTCCGCAGGCCGCGCCGAGGGCCGCATAGCCCGCATAGACCTCAGCACTGACGTGTACCAGTGCCCGCCCGGCTTCGGCTGCGCGATCAACGAACTCGAAGGAGACCAGTGAAGTCCATCCAGCCGCCCTCTTCCAAGCAGGCCGGTTCCCAGGAACCCCAGCCCGTCCCCAACCCCAATCCGGACTGCGCCCGGTGCAGCGAACTCGCCCAGGAGCGAGCCGAGGCCGCCAAGGCCCGCGACCTCTCGCGGGTGACGGACTGCAACGTCCGCATCCGCACCCACGACACCGGCCACAACGGCAACCCCTCTAACCACCGCTCCCCGGACTGACGCCGATCGGACCGGAGAGCGGGCCCCGCCCGCCCCACCCCCACGCTCCCCGACGGGCGGGCACTGCGGCCCCGGACGGCATCCCTCGACGCCGACCGGGGCCGCTTTCGCGTCTACCTTCGATTCGAAGGCGGCCCCATTTGGCCCCGAATCGGCCTACAAAACAGCAGGTCAGATGGGTTATCGGGGGATCACCTGAGTCCTCTTCGATGCGATCACCATAGAGGGGTTATAGAAGAGGTATGGGGTTCCCG